>JBGPAV010000077.1:0-5238 GCA_041480925.1 Bathyarchaeia archaeon
AATGGCCTGTAATTTGCTGTCGCTAATGGTCCAAAATTCTTCAGCTGAAAGCCCTGTCATCAGTCTTCTATGAAGAATTCTTCACGGCTATGTTTAATGGTTTCTATCGCTCGTATCGATCACAAATGTTTTGCATCTTGAAAGGATAGAGCGTATGTTCAGCTGTGAAAGCTTTTTAATCATCAAAAAGACTCACATCTCATTTAAACCGGTCCTTGGTCATCAGAATTGTAGAGGAATAGAATGCCATCAAAAGACTTCTGCAAAGACCTGCCGACGCTGATCAGAGTTTCCACAGGCACCGCCATACTCTTAGGACTTGCGAAAGGAAAACTTGACGCTGAGCCAACGACTGCGTATTTTATGACTTATCGTGACGGTAAGTGCACAGCAAATTGTAGTTTCTGTCCTCAAGCTAGACAGAGTGACAGCAGGGCAGACCTGCTTTCAAGGGTTTCTTGGCCAGCTTATGAAGTAGAGTGCGTATTTGAAGGATTGATCGAAGCGGTTGATTGCGGCAAGATTAAGCGCGTCTGCATTCAGGCCTTGAACTTTTCATCAGTTTTTGACCAAGTTGTCAGCTTGGTGAAAGCTATTTCTGAAAAGGTAATGGTGCCCATTTCAGTTTCATGTCAACCATTAATCAAGCAGAATATAAGATTGCTTGCTGAGGCTGGTGTTGAGAGAATAGGAATCCCTCTGGATGCTGCAACGGAAGAGTTGTTTGTCAAGATCAAGGGAAAATGGGCTGATGGCCCATATGATTGGAGACAGCAATATGGACTGCTGAGAGAAGCTGTTAGCGTCTTTGGAGAAAACCGGGTTAGCACACACTTTATTGTTGGATTGGGAGAAACCGAGAAAGAAATGACTTGGGCCATACAGAAGTGCGTCGAAATGAAAGTGCTGCCAGGATTGTTCGCCTTCACGCCTATCAGGGGAACCGCATTGGAAAGCTGCGCTCAACCTCCAATCGAGAAGTATAGGCGAATACAGCTCGCACGATATTTGATTGTGAACAAAATGGTCAATGCGGAAGATATGCGCTTTGACGAAGAAGATAAGATCGCTAGTTTTGGGATGAGTGAAGAAGCTCTGATACAAATAGTGAAATCGGGTAAACCTTTTCTCACGTCAGGATGTCCAGATTGCAACCGTCCATATTATAATGAAAAACCAAGTGGCCCAATTTACAACTACCCGAGGAGACTGACAGAACACGAGATCTCCGAGGTGCTGACTCAACTGTGTCTAAACAGGAGTATCAGATCTTGAGCGAACTATGCCTTTTGGATGCTGCAGTTACTGAGACAAACGCGGTCAAGCTCAGATTCTTAACCCATGATGGACAGATCAAAGAGATTACCGATGATAAATACCGACCTTACTTTTTTGCATTAGATCCGCTTACAGCAGAAGAGAACGAAGCCATCAGACTTTTCAGCGGCAATTTTCAAACCGTGGAAAAAACAGACGTATTCACGGGACAAACCCGAGTCCTCTCAAAGATCATGTGGCCCAATGCTAGAATCGCTTCAAGGGCTACTGAGCGATTTCGCCAAGTCTGGGAAGCAGAAGTGGATCTCCCAAAATCGTATGTTTATGATAAAGGCTTGCACTTTGGAGCGTGGCATTCTGAAAATGATTTGAAACCGACCTTGAACCTGTCAGAAGAAGATGCAAAGCGGCTCGAAGCAACTTTCCGAGAAGCGCGAATGAATGACCAAACGAAATATGAGCAACTGTTACGATGGTTCATAATACTTAGTCAACCAATCCCGAATGTTAATTCACAGGTTTTCGGTGTCGAAGACGTTGATGTTGAACAAACTCATGCTGCATGGGTGCTTGCAAGAATAGCCAACATCCCGCTACCCGAAGCTTTCCGTAGCCATCATGTTAGCGACTGGTTGAAATCAATTATTCACACGTATTTGAGAAATAACAATATCCTCATACCGACTTCGGAAGAGCTGAAAAGAGGACAAGAAACGCATACTGTTACAGGGGCGTTGACGATTGCGCCTAAGGCTGGAATCTATTTTAACACGGTGGTCTGCGATTTCGAGAGCCTGTACCCAAGTTGCATTGACAGCTTTAACCTTTCATACGAAACAATCAACTGCAACCATCCTGAATGCACCAAAAATCGGATTCCAGATTTTGATGGACATGTTTGCACTCGTCGAAGAGGCTTCTACGCGATTCTCGTAGGCGCGTTGAAAGAGTTGAGAATAAGGCAGTTTAAACCTGCCTCAAAGGATAGCGCTTTGACGGAGGAAGAGAGAAAGGTCGCGGCGGCTGCAGCTAAATTGTTGAAGTTGATGTCTGTGTCTTGCTACGGCGTCACGGTGAGGATTCATGGTTTGGCTTGTCCGCCACTTGCTGAGGCAATAACAGGTTATGGGCGCTACGTGCTTAGAGAAAGCTGGCAGATGGCTGAGGAAAAGGGATTGCGGCCACTTTATGGAGACACAGACTCGTTGTTCTTGGACAATGCTGCTGAGGAGCAGGTTCAATGGTTGATCGGGGCGGTCAAGGAGCGATTTCGGCTAGATTTGGCTGTTGACAAGAGATACAACCTGTGCGTCTTGTCCAAGGCTAAGAAAGCCTACTTTGGAATATTGCCTGACGGGAAACCAGACATCAAGGGCGTCACAGCTATGAAATCTAACGCGTCCATGTATATTGCAAAGGTTTTTGAGCAGTGTGTCAGAGAGCTATCTTCAGTCAGAAACCAAGAAGAGTATGTTCAAGCTACTTCTAGAATGAAAGAGATCGTTAGAAAAGCGATAGCACGCTTGAAGAGTAGACAGTTTGAGCTCGCGGACATGCGCTATTCCGTGAAGCTTTACTTTGATCCAAATGAAAAGTTGGCTGATGCGAAGATGTATGCTCAGCCCTATCAATGCGCCTTGCAACTTATTGATAGAGGTAGAAAACTGGCGAGAGGGGACACTGTCGCTTTCGTTAAAGTGAAGCCCTTCAATTATCGAGGCAGAACTTTCACCGTCAAACCCGCGGAACCTGATGTGGCCATTGCTGATCTGAATGTTGATGATTATGTGAGAAATCTTTCAACAGCGTTAGAACAGGCGTTTGAGCCCATGGGAATCGAGTTGAAGCTTGAGAAGGGTGCAGACATTTCGAGATAGTTAGGTTAGACTGGGCAAGCTTGGTTTCTGGTCGAAAAATCTTTATGTCTTGGATGTTTGTTATTCAGTTCTAACTTGGCTGGTGCAATGTTTGGTTGAGGTACCTGTAGAGGACAAGCGGATATCTTTGAAAGAGGCAGTTAAGCTTGTTCCAGATGGTTCTCACATTTTCTGGGGAGGTTTTGGCTTTCAGCGTCCGCCAATGGCTTTTGCGCATGAACTTGTGAGGCAGAATAAGCGTAACATGACGATTTACACTTGCGGCTCGGAAATGGATATAGACATACTTTCAGGAGCCAAGGTGGTTTCGCGTTTTGAGCTGGCGTTTTTTGCAATTGAGGGCATAGGTCTTGTCCCGAATATTCAGAGACGAATCAAGGAAGGAGCCATAGAAATCGAGGACTATTCTAACTTGGCGATGGCACTGCGTTTCTTAGGCGGCGCGCTTGGTGTTCCATTCATGCCTTTGAAGAGCATGTTGGGCACCGATTTGCTCGCGAGGTCAAGGTTCAGGTCAAAGAAGGCACACGTGATGGATTGCCCCTTCACGGGCGAAAAGGTTGTGCTGGTTCCTTCGGTTCGTCCGGATTTCAGCATAGTGCATGTTTCGCGTGTGGACAAGGAGGGAAATGCTCAGATTGATGGCATACGTGGTGAAGACATTGAAGGCGCGAGGGCTGGAAAGAAGCTTATCGTTATGGCTGAGGAGATTGTTGACACTGAGTTCATAAGAGCCCAGCCGGATCAGACGGTTATTCCGAACATTTACGTTACTCATGTGGTTGAGTGCCCGTGGGGTTCGTATCCGATGATGGTTTACAATTACTATGATTATGACATGGAACATGTGCGCATGTACTATGATCAGTGCAAGACGGAAGAAGGATGGCAGAAATACTGCGAAGAATACATAATGGCCTTCAATGATTACAAGGAGCTTCTGCAGAAAGTCGGCATAGAACGACTCTTGAAGCTCAAGGCCAAGAAACCTCTTGCGTACTAGATTGGAGGAAGATGAGAAATGGCTAAGAAGTATGTGAAACCAGAAGAATTTACCACATTGGAGCTCATGGCAGTTTGCGGGTCCAAGCAGATAAAGAACGGTGAAGTCGTTTTTATTGGCACAGGGTTGCCGCTGATAGCGGCTATGCTTGCTAAGAAGACACATGCGCCGGGAGCGAAGATCGTTTATGAAGCAGGTTTCATTGATTCTAATGCTAAGGACATTGCTCTTTCGATAGCGGATTCGCGACTGGGATATCATGCCGCAGGAGCTATTGGCCTTATTGAGACGCTTGGTCTAATGTTGCAGGGTGGACATGTGGATTTGGGGTTTGTGGGCGCAGCTCAGATAGATGAGTATGGGAACATTAACACTACGTACATTGGAAGTTTTGAGAAACCAGTAGTTAGGCTTCCGGGAAGCGGAGGAGGAAACGACATAATAAGTTCAGCAAAACGCGTTGTGGTCATAATGACGCATGAGAAGAGAAAGATGGTTAAGAAGCTTGATTATCTGACGAGTCCCGGATTCTTGGATGGACCAGGAGCGAGAGAGAGAACTGGCTTGCTTGGTGGTGGTCCTTCTCTTGTGGTTACTAACCTTTGTCAGATGGATTTTGATCCTAAGACGAAGCGAATTAGGCTTGCAACTGTTCATCCTGGAGTCTCTGTCCAACAAGTTGTCGATAATTCTGGCTTTGACTTGATCATTCCGCAGAATGTGCCTACGACGGAGCTTCCTACGTATGAGGAGCTGGAATTGCTGAGAGCTATTGATCCTAAGGGAATCTATATACCGCGATCTAAGTAGGTGTCGCTGTCTCTTTTGGCTTGAACTTGGGTTTCTGCTTTGTAACGTCTTCGACTAGTCTCCAGAACTCTTCTTCACCCAAGCCTTTTCGTAATTCCTTCATGAGTTTTTTGATCTGGTAGAAGGTCATTTGCGCCTCGCCCTTGTCTGCACTTTCATGCATTCTGCGCATTCTTCTCATTATCTCTTCAAGGTGAACTGGTGAGGCTTTGATTTCTGCTTGAGCCAGTCGGGCTTCGATGAGACGTTTTCCAGCTTGCTTGCCTAGAT
>JBGPAV010000078.1:0-5187 GCA_041480925.1 Bathyarchaeia archaeon
GATTTACCTATTATCCAGAGAGTGACTGAAGGAAGAAAGGAAGAGGAGCTTGAAGACCTGAAGAAGGCGATGCAGGAAGCTAAAACAACATTCAATATCGAAGGAATTGTCACAGGAGCAATACAATCAGAGTATCAAGCGGGAAGAATCAGAAAAATCTGCGCCGAACTCGATCTGCAGTGCCTCAATCCTCTGTGGAAGAAAGATCAGAAGGAGCTCTTAGAAGAAATCGTTGAAGAAGGCTACAAGGCAATCATTTCAGGAGTCTTCGCTTATCCGCTAGACAGATCATGGTTAGGGAGAGAAATAGACCGAGAAATGATAGATCGATTAGTCAAGCTTCAAGAGAAGTATGGAATAAGCCCGGCAGGCGAAGGAGGAGAAATCGAAACAACCACCCTTGATGCTCCTCCATTCAGAAAGAGAATTGAGATTCTGGAATCTGAAATCAAGACAAAAGGAGACTCTGGAGTTCTCGTTATCAAGAAGGCAAGACTGATTGGAAAATGATGTTTGTTGGCGGGCCCGCGGGGATTTGAACCCCGGTTCTCCGGCTTTCTTCCACTATTCTTGTCCGGAGGCTTGCGCATCAGAACATTAACGTCTCTGGTTCGGCGCCTTTATCCGTGCTGGGCTACGGGCCCTTTTAACGCCATTTGTATTAGGTCGATACTTGAATTAACTCTTATTTATCAATTTGAGTCCTTCAGCAGTTATGTTTCTACTAGTTCCTCGTTTGTCCACCAAGCCCTTTTTTTGCCAGATTTTTCTCCAGCGTAGAAATCAACTACGGGTTTGCCTAGTTGCTTCTTGGAAATCTTTTGGATTCTCCTTAATCTGTGCAGTACAGTGAACCTGTTCATTTTCAGATATTCCGCTAGCTCCGGGGTTGTTCCGCCTTTGTAGTGCATGAGAAAATCCATGATCTTGTGGTCAATGTCATCCATGCAGAACGTATGTGGATTTGTCTTTCCTCGGTCATAAGTCAGCAGTTCCAAGTCAGCAAGATACTTTTTAACTTCAGAGACCTCCTTCTCAATGCCTGAAAGCCGTTGCTCCAGTTCTAGAATCTTGTCAGGTTTTGGTGTTTTCTCAAGCTTCTCTACTATTGCGTCTCGGATGAAATTGCTTCTGTCTCCTTCAGGCACACGTAGAGCCATCTCTTTGTAAACTGCATCAGGGATCTTCGCTGAAACAGCCTTCAATTCATTCATAACAGAGCCTCAAGCACATTATCATATAGTGTCTTTGTTTTATGACTTTTTTCTCCTTGTTTATGGACAAATTTTTTAAAGAGTCAGTCTAACTCTACACGCGACAATCAGGTTCAAGGTGTAACATATATGCCTAGAAAAACCACGATAAGTTTACTCAAGTGTGATGTAGGCTCGCTGGCGGGTCACCATATTGTTCCCACGCCTCTGCTCAACATAGCTGAAAAAAATCTCAAAACCGCCAAAGAACAGGGTCTCATAAACAGCTACTATGTTTTCAACGCAGGCGACGACCTCCAACTGTTAATGGTTCACGAGAAGGGTGAGTCAAACCCAGAAATCCATAAACTTGCATGGGACACCTTCCAAGAAGCCGCAAACAAAGCTTTAAGTCTAAAACTCTACGGCGCGGGCCAAGACCTATTGAAAACCGCTTTCAGCGGAAACATCCGCGGCATGGGGCCCGGCGTGGCTGAAATGGAAATAGAAGAAAGACCATCAGATCCAATAGTTGCTTTTGCGGCTGACAAAACCTCTGCAGGTGCCTTTAACTATCCTCTGTTCCGCATTTTCGCTGATCCAATGAATACTGCTGGATTGGTGATTGATCCGAACATGGCGGGCGGCTTCAAATTCGAAGTCATGGACACTAAAGACAACACCAAAGTCGTCTTGAAAAGCCCAGAAGAAATGTATGACCTTGTCGCGCTCATCGGAACAGTACAGCAGTATATGGTGTCAAGAGTCTGGAGAGCCAGCGACGACCAAATATGCGCCTCAGGTAGCGTCACCAGACTATCACAAATTGCTGGAAAATACGTCGGAAAAGATGATCCAGTCCTGATCGTACGTGGACAGCACGGTCTTCCAGCGATAGGCGAAATTCTCGTACCCTTCATGCACACTTATCTGGTAGAGGGATGGATGCGAGGGAGCCACTGGGGACCCATAATGCCCGTCAGTCTCAGAGACTCAAAGTGCACCGCCTTCGATGGGCCTCCAAGATTAGTTGCCTTAGGCTTACAAATCGCCAACGGTCACATCGCCTGTGATGACGATGGTAAACCCATGATCGCAGACATGTTCGACGATCCTGCCTTTGAACTGGCAAGAAAAGAAGCCGTGAAAGTAGGCTTAATGCTCAGACGAATGGGCGAATTTGAACCAGCACGTCTAGGCCCTGAAGAAATGGAATACACAACGATGCATCAGGTTCTGGTAAGGCTCAAAGAACGCTTCAAACCAGCTTAGACGGTAGTATCCATTTTTTTCCTTATTTTTGCCAACTCTTCAAATCGGTTCCTGACAACGTCGCAGAGTTTCTTGCGCAGTTCTTCGCCATGCATCTTTTGTTCTCTGACAAGCAGGGTCTTGCGTGCAAGTTCAGCATCACCCAGACCGTTGAACCATGTTTCAAAATCTCCACGATGGGTGTGAAACTCTATTGAACTTGTGTCAACATTCATCACTTTCTCGCAGAAATCCTGTAAGCTAGCCGCGTGAACATCAAGAGGCTTGCCGTAATCAGCGTAAAAGTGAAATGATTTCTCAACAGGCAAATATAATAGGATATCAGTTGCTTTCTTATCATTGATCTCGGGCAAACCAAGCATTTTCCTTCCTTTGTCAGTTATGGCGTAAAGTCCCTTTTCAGGTGTCGCTGCAAAGCCGGAGCGAGTCAGTCCTATAATGTGCATCATAACCGTTGGAAAATTGACACCTGTGTCCTTAGCAATCTCGGCAGCCCTAGTTGGTTTATCAAGCATCCACATTGTCTCAAGAATCAATCGCTTAACAGGGGAAATGCTCATGAGAACACACCACTCCAAGTTCAATACTAAGCAGCTAACATACATTTCAAGCTTTCCATGTTCCAATCATATCAAAGGATCGAAGGTTTATGCAGAGCCGGGTAAAACCCACTCAAAACTATTTAAAACGAATCCAAATACATGCCTGCTAACTGCATTACTAACTGTTAACCAAGGAAAGAGAATAGATAGCCGAATGGAAAAACATCAACAAATGGATGCTTAAGGTTACGGTATAGATATGCACAATTAGGAAACTAAATAAGCAATGTTTAAGGTAATTGTTATATTTGTTTACTGTTTTATGTCTCTTCGAAGGGGATAATGATGTTGCGGGGGAGGCAGCGGCTGGTTTACGGTGTTGATCGTGTTGAGGTTGAGGCGTTTGTGGTTGGGAATGGTGTGGTTTCTGATTTTTTGGGGAAGTTTGGGAAGAGTCCGGCTACTCGTAGGGAGTATGCGCGTGCGTTAGCCATGTTTTTCAAGTGGTTGAGGCTTGTTGAGGGCGTGGAGTTTGGTCCTGGAGAGTTTTTGGATGAGCATTTGCGTCGGCGTGCTTTGTTGCGGGTTGAGGATCGGCGTTGGGCTCTGAAGGTTGTTTTGAAGTTTTGTAGGGATAATCCTTTGTTGGCGGATAATGCGGATGGGACGAAGTATGGGCTTTTTGCGGCGTTGAAGGGGTTTTTTGATTATCACGAGGCTAGCTTGACGAGCAGTAAGGGCGTGTTTGGTAGGCGTGAGAAGGTGAAGTATAGGCCTAAGCAGATGAATGTGGATTTGGCTAAGCGTGTTTTGGCTGCTTTGGGTCAGCGGGAGCGTGCGATCTGTCTCTGTATGCTGCAGAGCGGCCAGAGCATTAAGCAGATTCTGGAGGTTTTCAATTTTAAGCCGGAGTATTTGAGGGAAAGCTTGCGGTCCGGGGCGCAGCGGATTCGGCTTGATTTTGATGAGCGGAAGCGTAACGGCTTCACCTACTTCACTTTTATTAGCCAGGACGCGGTGCAGGAGTTGAGGAAGTGGCTGGCTGAGCGAGATCGAAAGCTTGATGAAAAAGGAATTAAGAGTAACGCTATTTTCGTCACCAGGACCGGCAAGCCTCTCAAGCCGCTTAAGTTTGCTGTTCTCTTCAATCAGCGCATGCATGCAGCTAAGCTATCTTCTGGGCCTTATTCTCTTCGCAGCCACATGTTTCGTAAGTTGTTCAAGAGCGAGGCTAGCGTGCCGGACCGCGGGATTGATCCTAGTTGTGTGGAGTTTTGGATGGGACATGCAGAGGACATTAAGGGCAAGGGCGGCATCTACGACAAGAGCCCTGAGCTCTACGCGGACATGATTGAGAAGGAGTATGCGAAGCTGGAGCCGTACATCAACATTTACAGCAGCAGCCGGGCCGTGGAAACAGGCCTGGGCCTCAGTGAAGAGGAGATGGCTAAGTTGAGAAGGCTTTTCGACTTGATGAAGGCGGGTAAACTGAAAATCGAGGATTAGACGTCTGGATGCAAGGCTCACGATTGCGTATAACGTTTTCAAAAATGGCACAGCAAAAGGAAAGCCTAGTTTGAAATGCGATTTTCAAGAGCTATACCGCTATCTTGTTGATGATTTCATTATTCAAAATTGCCGAGAACTGAAGAAAGGAGATTTCATGACGAAGTCAGAGGACTTTTCAACAAACCGAAAAGGGAAGAGAGAATACCTCAACGAAGTTCAAACACGTGGCATAGTCAAAGGCTTGAATCAGTACTTCGAGAGCAAAGTGGCGATTCCAAGAATACGAGTGGGAGATAAACAAGAAATTGAGACTCTGATCAATGAAGAGGCTTTGCTGTTAGCTAAGTTTTTGAGAAATGAAAAGAAAGACTGGATTCCTAGAATTGGGATTACACATTAAGAGTCACGCGCTAGTTGATGTGTTATGGCGCTGTCAGAGTGTATGGTCCGAATTGGTTGCCCATATGTGTTACGGCCATGAAGGAATACCGCGTTCCGCTGATGAACGTGCCAGCGACTTTGATCGTCACTGAACTGTCTTTCGTCAACGTGTAAGGCAAGATTGGTGTGTTAGGTATTGCTACGGTATTGTTTACTTCGACTTGGTTAATGGTCACATCTATTGGTCCTATATTCGTGATAGTAATGTTACAATACTCGTTGCTGGGCCC
>JBGPAV010000079.1:0-5177 GCA_041480925.1 Bathyarchaeia archaeon
CCTTCGCTAAATGGGCAACAGTACCATTTGACGTACTCGCCGCAGACTGCAATCCGCCTAATCCAAAACTCATTTGAAACGATTAGCTTTCCATCAAACAGTTGCTTCACCACGTCATTCGAATCAAAAACAATGTCTGCTTTAGAGAAGCTCCATCTGTCAATCTCGTTCCACTTCTTTTTCCTGTAGGCTTCAATAGTGTGAACCTCGATGTCCATGTCTACGCCAGCAAGTTGCTGTTCCTCCGAGTCGATCTGTCTGATCTGTTTTCTAGTAACATTGTTTTCTTTGTGTAGGAATACTATGATGTCGATGTCTGAGTATTTGTCCATGAAGCCTCTGGCCAAGCCACCCGTGAAGACTACACCCGCAACGTCTTGCACGTTATAAATTCTTAAAGCTAGCTTCTCTGCAATTTGCCTAAGTCTCACTATCTGGTTTTCTCCTTGAAGATGAGGCATCCTTTGCATCAACCTTACATTATGGAACCAGAGAATCTAGCCAGAAATATATTAAGGCAACCATTGCCCTTCATAAGTCGAAGGGGCAAACATGGAACAACTAGCTGTCCAAGTGGAAGGATTAGTCGTCAACTATGGCACGTTTACAGCTGTAGAAAATCTGTCATTTCAAGTCAGAACGGGCGAGATATACGGTCTACTTGGTCCGAATGGAGCAGGCAAAACCACTACCCTTAAAGTGCTGGTTGGAACGCTTCAGCCGAAAGCTGGAAAAGTTGAGATTTTCAACACGCCGCTTTCTGATGAGGTGACCGTGAAAAGCCACATAGGATACGTGCCTGAAGAAGTCGTTTTGCTTGACTCGTTGACGCCGAGAGAGTTTTTAGAGTTCATTGCCTCAGTAAGAAACATTGATCGAAAATCGATAAACCTCAGAATTGACAAGTTGACCCTAGCTTTTCAATTGACACAATATTTTGACACGCCAATAGCTGCGCTGTCCATGGGAAACAAGCAGAAGGTAGCTATAATAGCTGCTCTTATGCATGAACCGCAATTGCTGATACTCGACGAGCCTTTAATTGGTCTGGATGCGCGTTCATCAAGAATTCTCAAGGAGCTCATCAATTTTCAAGCCAAGAAAGGCGGCGCAGTCATCTTTTCCACGCATATAATGGAAGTTGCTGAGAAACTTTGCAGCAGAGTGGGAATAATCAACAAGGGAAAGATCGTTGGCGAAGGAACAGTTGAAGAATTGAGAAAGTTGGTCAAGAGCGCTGAAGGCTCACTTGAAGACATTTTCTTGAAAGTGACCGAACAGGAAGCAG
Organism: Bathyarchaeia archaeon; assembly: GCA_041480925.1. Taxonomy (GTDB): domain Archaea; phylum Thermoproteota; class Bathyarchaeia; order Bathyarchaeales; family Bathycorpusculaceae; genus JBGPAV01. Next base: position 1,289 of record JBGPAV010000079.1, read on the forward strand.
GAATGCAGGAAATCGTGAAAGCTCTAGAAGAGGAGTAGCGGCGTTGAATTTACGCAGGCTTTGGAAGCTTTCAAACAGAATTTACAGGGAAATCTCATTTCAATCTTTGTTCTCGCTGCGAACTGGTTCAAGCATTCCTCAAAGTGGCAGAGGAAACATAAATCAGATAATACAAAGTGCCCAGATTAACGCCCTGTTAAGCAAGATCCTCACGACTATACTGATAGGATTTCTTGGCTTCACTATACTCCTACCATTGACTTCCAGCATCTCTCCTGGAAGCTTGCCGAGAGAAGTCGCGCTTGTAGGAGGGGCATCAACATTCTTATCCGCTGTAATGTTCCTCGTGGCCTTCATGGGGTTGCAGGTTGCGACATCTCTGGTTTCATCCAAAATCTCAGACACGTTAAGCCCACTTCCACTCACAAAACGAGATATTTCAAACATTACATTCATATGTTTCACAAGAATCTTTGACATTCCATTAGTCGCTGCGGTTATCGTGCTTCTTGGCGCGTATTTTCTAGCAGGAGGCACAATACTAGGTGGACTGATAGCGTTTGTGAGCATAATTGTCACCGAAGTTTTTGCATTGACTCTAGCGGTAGGTTTAGCCAGATTTTTTTATGCAAAAGTAACGAGTGGAGGAGGACGATCAAAATGGAAAGCGGTGCAAAGAGCCTTCTTTATGCTCGTCTGGATTTTACCCACGTTCGGCTCGTATTTTGTGATGAATTTTGCCTCGCAGATATTCGAATCCTCTTCTATGCTTGCTCAAAACTTGTCTTCGACGAACCAGCTAGTTATGCTTGTTTATCCGTTCTGTTTCAGCACTCTGATTTCGTTCGCAACGTTTCCTCAAGAAATAAGTCTTTTCAGCCTAGGACTTGCTAGTATGGCTTCACTTGGCTATGTAGCATTAGCGGTGATCTGCTTCAGGTGGGTTACAAATGCGATTAGGCGAATAGGAAGCGGAGGAATTGGCGCTGTCTCAAGAGAGCCGGTGAAAGATACTCTAATCAAACCCCAAAGAACTTGGCTTGGAATAATTCAAAAGGATTTGAGAATAGCTTCGCGTGCGCCTTCTTATGCAAGCCTCTTCTTACTCCCAGCTTTGCAGACTGCGCTTTTGGCGATATCTTTCTCTTCGTTTGATGGCAGCAACCTTACCACAGCACTTGGGGCGCTAACAGGCATGTCCATGGTGACTCTTTTGCTTCCGCCGACCTTGTTCTCTATTGAAGGACTGGCTTCAGCTTACACGCGTAGTTTGCCGACAACCAAGAGGATGCTCATCTTTGCCAAGACGTTTCTTTCGGTGATTATATACCTGAGTTCTTTGGTGGCCCTCTCCGCTGTGACATTGTTTCTAGGGAGAGATTTCACTAATGTGCTAGTCTATGGATTGATTCACATGTTGTCGATTACTGCTGCCATTCTGCTGGAACTCAAGATTCTTGTGAACAAGTTCTGGAAAGAAGGCTTCGCCATGGGCAACATCTATGCAAGACTCTCAACATTTATTCTTATTCTCATTCCGGCCTACGTAATTGCTGGAGTGCCTCTGGCTGTATCCTTCACCATGTTTTTTGTGGCTCCAAAGCTCGCAGCAACAGCCTTACTTGTAACTGAGATTATCGAGTTTGCAGTAATGGTTCTAATAGCCTTCCATAAAAAGAAGTGACCAAGAGAATCCAGAAGTGGGCCGGGAGAGATTTGAACTCTCGACCTTCCGGTTATCAGCCGAACGCTCCAGCCAAGCTGAGCTACCGGCCCTCAAATAGGGTATCAAAATAATTGTTGTCTGCTGTTTTTAAGGGTTTTCGGAACGCTTTTAATTACTCAGCTATCTATTCTCCTTCGGGGCCCGTAGCCCAGACTGGATTAAGGCGCCGGCCTTCGGAGCCGGAGAACGTGGGTTCAAATCCCTCCGGGCCCGCCACACTTTGAGGTCAAGTCCCGCAATTCTTATATGCTGAAGAGAGCATCTTAGGCAGTATGGCCGCCCGCAGCGAAGGTTACGCTCCTCTGTTGAAAGATGCTGACGTCAAGCGCTGGTATGACAATGTAGCGCGAGGATCTCTTGTTACTGCTGACGTCTATCTCAGGAGACTGGGTTCTTTCTGTGTGCATTTCAAAAGAAGCCCGACGGATTTGGCGTCCTTAGACGAGAAAGAACTCTACAACATAATGCTTGACTACGTGTCATTCATGGAGAAGTCTGGAAAAACAGGCAGCTACATCAAATCCGCTCTCAAAGCTGTCAAGTCTTGGTTGTTCCACAACGGAAAGGAAGTCAAGAGAAGAATCAAAATCAAAGGTTCAGAGGACACTCCCTCGTTGAAAGACGAAAGAGTTCCAACAAATTCAGAGCTCAAACGGATTTTTCTTTCAGGCGACATGAAAGCCAGAGTCGCTTCCGCTCTAATTGCCCATTCTGGTTTAAGACTCGCAGTTTTGGGGAACTATAAGGGTAATGATGGACTGAGAATTGGAGATCTGCCTGAAATCAGGATCGAAGGAGGCTCGGTCGACTTTGATCAGAAGCCGACCTTAGTGATTGTGCGTCAGGAACTGAGCAAGGCAGGCCATCGATATTTCACGTTTCTTTGCGAAGAAGGCGTTGATTACCTTAAGGATTACTTGGAGGAGAGAGTAAGAGAGGGCGAAGAGATAAGCACGGAATCGGCCGTGGTTACCCCGAAACTGAAGATGAAGCCCTTCATTAGAGCCGGAAACATTGGCGACTTGGTGAGAGATGCGATAAGGACGGCTGGTTTCCGTTGGAGACCGTATGTTCTTAGGTCGTATTTTGACACCCAGCTGATGCTAGCCGAATCAAAGGGTCTCGTGCTCAGGGACTATAGGCAGTTTTGGATGGGGCACAAAGGCGACATCGAAAACCGCTACACCACGAACAAGCACAAACTTCCAGAAGCCGTCATCGAGGACATGAGAGACGCGTACCGCAGAAGCCAAGAATACCTGCAGACGGCGAAGACTCAGGAAACGAGCGAAGATAAACTTGCACAGGCATTCCGGAAGCAGCTTCTTTTGGTTGCGGGCTTCAAAGAGGATGAAATAGCGAAGATGGATCTGCACGCGCTCAGCGACGCCCAACTGCAGGAAACAGTGCGGAATAAGCTGCTGGGCGCAAGTAATGGCAACCATTCCAGACAGAAGGTGGTAAGCGTTGAAGAGGCTGACGGGTACTTGGCTCAGGGCTGGCAATACGTGGCCAGACTGTCAGACAACAGAATCGTCATCAAGCAAGCTCAATGAAAATATGTCGTATAATGTATATTGTGTCCATGGACCGAGGTCTATAAGTTATAAGGCGTACAACACAAGTAGAATTTGTCACAAGTCTGCTAATCAGCTGTGGCGCGGAAGAAGCCTTCTCCACCTGCTTTGGAAAGTACTTCGGGTATAGTTCCTGCCAAAAAACAAAGCGGTGGATTGCCTAAATGAGAGTCTCCGAAAAGCAAGTAAACATTAGGTCATTGAAGGCCTTCGCGGTCCAACTGCCCAAAAACCACCCACTCAAAAATGTGCTACTCATAGAAAGAGACACACTGACAGCTTCTGAGTTTACTGCCAAAATGGAAACATGGCAAGCCCTACTCAAAACCGCATAAGCCTAATCCTACACTTGAATTTCCATCTTCAGACTAAAGTAGAGTTCGCATCTCTCCCAAGCTACCATTTCCATGTTGTGATTTACGCCGTTTTAGGCGCGGGTGCGCGAGCGCAGGCGAGTTAAATAATCGTTTTTGCTGATGAAGAGAAGCCTTTGACAGCTTGCTTTTCCCCGCTTTTTTACGTCTTCAGCTGAAGTGCCCCTTGGCATTATGCGACGGCTGAGACTCGCTGGTCCTGCAATCTGCCC
>JBGPAV010000080.1:0-5167 GCA_041480925.1 Bathyarchaeia archaeon
GCATCTTTACAACATTATCTACAGAAATGACGAAGTCTACGCGCACACGACGAGAGAGATGAAGCCTGATGAGAAGTACGCAAGACCTGGGCGCGGCGAAAGAATTTCAGTGTTTCTGGGAGTAAAAGTTGAGACAGTTGGTCTAGACAAGCTTCTGAACAGACTGAGAGTTCAAGGAACAATATGCGCGGCGCCAGAAAATGTTCCAATGGGAGCGCATCACGCAATAAGTATTGCCGTCAACACTTCAACCACGATCGTGAAGAAAGAGTGGACAGAACACCACTTGAAGAGATTGAAAAGAGCGAGAGAAACATCTGAAAAACCCATAATAATTGTCTCAATAGACGATGAAAGCTTTGCTATAGCGACAACAGCTCAATACGGCATCGAAGAGAGAGTTCAGGAGAGAATCAAGCTTCCTGGAAAGCTTGAACATGAGAAAAGAAGCGCCGCCGTGAACGAGTATTTTAGAAAAGTGGTGGACAGTTTAAGGCAGATATGGGCTGCGACAAGAAATCCTATCGTGGTGATCGGTGTGGGATATGTGAAGAGCGATTTTGTCAGTTTTCTCAATAATGAGGCTGCGGAGGTTGCCAAGTCAGTCTTAGACGTGAAAAGTGTGAACACTGGTGGAGTAGCTGGGATAAATGAAGCCTTGCGTTCCGGTGTTCTGTTGAAAGCAATGAAGCACTTGCGCATTGCTGAAGAAACAGAAATAGTGGAAGAAGCCTTGAAGAGGCTTGGAAAGGGCGAATTTACCATTGTCTATGGTTTTGAAGAAGTTGAAAGAGCAACAAAGCTGGGAGCTGTTGAAAAACTCATTTTGGCTGACTCGTTGTTACGGGAGTCTTCTGATGAAAAGCGGCTTGCCATTGAAGAAGTCATGAAGGAGGCTGAAAAGAAACGTGGCTCAGTCATGGTGATAAGCACAGGGCATGAGGCTGGAGCAAAACTTGTCGCGCTGAGCGGAATAGCCGCGCTTCTTCGATTCCCTATAAGCCAAAATGCTGACGGAAAGACATAACTCTGTGAAAAGCATCGAAACAGTTATTCAACAGAACTGATTATATCTAGAAACCAAGAATGTTGCGTCCTTGCTAATGAGGATGATAAAAGAATGTCGAAGAATAAACCGTCGATAACTATCCAGAACATCGTGGCTTCGGCTGCTCTAAGCCAAACCATAAACCTGAAGCTTATTGTTGAAAAATTCCCGCATGTCGAATATAACCCACGAGTGTTTCCAGGACTCGTTTTCCGCCTCAAAAAACCCAAGACTGCCACCCTGATCTTTGAGACAGGCAAGATGGTTTGCACAGGAGCCAAATCAGAAAAAGAAGCAATCCAGGCAGTGAACAAGGTCACGAAGGAACTGAAGAACCATGGCATACCGATAACGAACAAGCCGGTCATTAAGATTCAGAACGTTGTGGCTTCCGCGGCGCTGGGCGGAGAAATAGACTTGGAAAGCGTTGTCTATAAGCTGAAGAGGGTCATGTACGAGCCTGAGCAGTTTCCGGGAGCAGTCTACAGGATGGAGGAGCCCAAAGTCGTTTTCCTGATTTTCTCAGCTGGAAAACTGGTGTGCGTCGGAGCTAAACAAGAGCAGCAAGTCTATGAAGCCGTGGCTAAAATTCAGAAACTGTTGGAAGAACAGGAGCTAATCTTCTACCCGCAATAATGAACTAACCATTCGCTCATTTGAGAAGATGCTCGCTCATCTTTTGTCCAAAGACTATTGTATTGGATGCGGTTCAGTAGTTCATGGATACCGCATTATAGTGTGAGACCTCAATGAAATTGACCGCCGCATCGTGCACTGCTTGCAGGAAGAGAGAAGCGTTCTTCTTTAGGCCGCACTCTGGAGAAAGACTGTGCAGAAAATGCTTCTCGAAGTCTGTTGAGGACAAGGCTAGAGCCACGGTTTCAGAATACAAGATGTTCAAGTTTGATGATAGAATCGCTGTGGCTGTTTCAGGCGGAAAGGACAGTGTCAGCTTACTGCATATTTTAGTCAAGATTGAGAAGAAGCATCCGCAGTCCTCTCTTGTCGCAATCACGGTGGATGAGGGGATCAAAGGATATCGAGATGAAGCGTTGAGGATAGCGGCTGAAAACTGCAAGACGCTGGGCGTAGAACACAAGGTAGTTTCTTTCAAAGAGTTTTTCGGATATACGCTTGACGAGATAGTCAAGCTTCAGAAGAAGGGACGCTTTGCGGCTGAAGACGTAACGGCATGTGCGATATGCGGTGTCCTGCGAAGAAAGGCGTTGAACCTTGCGGCGAGACAGAACAGTGCTGACAAGCTTGCAACTGCTCACACGCTGGATGATGAAACGCAGACAATTTTGCTGAACATTTTCCACGGCGACGTACTACGCATCGCAAGAGAAAAACCTGTCACAGAGCAGGTACATGAGAAGCTTGTGAGAAGAGTCAAACCGTTCTGTGAAATACCAGAAAAGGAGACAGCGTTGTACGCTTACATTAAGAAGATCGAGTTTCAGAGGAAGCCTTGTCCTTATGCTTCGGATGCGCTGAGAAATGATGTTCGCCTGATGCTTAACAGAATGGAAGAAAAACATACGGGATTAAAATTCACTGTTTTTAGATCTATAGAAAAGATTCGGCCAGCCATAGAAGAAATAGACAAGAGACAAGGTTTGATGGAATGCGTGGAATGTGGAGAGCCGACGTCTGAGAGAATCTGCAGAACTTGCCAAATGATACGGCAGATTGACGGGAAATAGATGGAACCGATATTCTAATAAAGATCGAGGGTTGAACAAAATGGGTTTATGGAGCAACTAGTTGCAATTTTGGCTTCAGTGTTTGCTGTTAGCTTGATTTCTTTTGTTGGCGTGATATTTATCGGGCTGAAGGAAAAGGTGCTGAAGCAGATATTGATGCTGCTGATAGGTTTTTCGTCAGGAACACTAATAGGAAGCGCATTTCTGGACCTGCTTCCAGAGGCTTTAGAAGCAAATTTGGGTGTGTTTGCCACTTTTTCATGTGTTATCGTGGGTATTATGGTCTTTTTTGCTATGGAAAAATTCCTCTATTGGCGACATTGCCACGAGGAAGAATGCCCTGTTCACATGTTTGCATATCTTAACCTGATCGGTGACGGAATCCACAACTTTATTGATGGGATGATAATTGCGGCTACTTTCACTTTTTCGTTTGATCTTGGGTTTGCGACAACGCTTGGAGTGATTTTTCACGAGATTCCGCAGGAGATCGGGGATTTCGGAGTTCAAATTTACGGTGGGCTCAGCAAGAGAAAGGCGTTGACTTACAATTTTCTGTCAGCTTTGACAGCTTTTGCAGGCGCGATTATAACGTATTTCCTGGTTTATCTTCAGGACATAAAGATGTATCTGATTCCTTTTGCTGCTGGCGGATTCATTTACATTGCAGCGACGGATCTTATGCCTGAGCTTCACAAGAAGTCAAAGGCGCTTGAGTCAGTCGTTCAGCTTGCCTCAATTCTGCTTGGAATAGGATTGATGGCTTACCTTGCATCCGCTATAGGCGGTTAGCTTTTCTCTCTTTTTGAGCTGAGCCTGCTTTCAGTCTCTTCAGTATTTCTGACGCTTGATACGCGTTTTCGGCAGACGCAACTTTCTTGGCCTTGACTATTATGATTTGGCAGCCACAGTATGGGCATGTCCGCGACTTCTGGTCAGCTTTGGCCAGTAGATATCCGCCGCATCTGCTACATACGACGATCAAAGTGGAAGTCATGTTCTCGTCTTGTCCGAAAACCTTTTCACGTCCCAACTAGATAACGCTTGACGTAAGAAGGACACGCGATGAGTGAAAAGCAGCATATAAAGATGAAGCCGCCTTCGCCGGAGATGGTGCAGTCTGCTATACGGTATTTTAGGAAAGAAGGGTACAAGGTGGAGCAGGAGAAGACGGCGCTTGAGGGTTTCAGCGGCATTTTGAGAACTTTTGATTTGATTGTCCAGAAGGGTAGAGTGGCTCAGGGCGTCTGGATCAGAGATTGGAATAGAACAATTGGAGTTAATTTGGTGATAAACATTGACAAGGCTTCAGAAGATGTGAAGCTGTCTGATCCGATAATTGTGGGCGAAAAGTTCAGCGACCACGCGAAATCATACGCAAACAGAAGGAAGATCACGCTTCTGCAAAAACAAAAACTGACCGTGAACCTCAGATAAAAGCTAGCTTTCTAGGTATTGGTCTAGGATTCCTTCCTTTTCCAGTTTGCCCAGCCAATCGACTGCGCCCACATAGCACTTCTTGAAACCACCTAGCACGTCCAGCATAGCTTTTACAGATTCTTCGACTGTCTTGCCTGACATATCCAGCTCGCACACCTTGTCCGTTCCATGAAGGTTGAGGGTGTCGACAAGGCAAACGTCCAATATTTCTGAGGCCAGATTCTCCCAGATCTTGTTTTCAGAGAAGCCGCTCTGTTCCATGAGTTTTCGTAGCTCAACGGGATCACGTCTCAGAACGAAAACGTATGACACATGTTCTTGCGAAACGACGTTTGCTGCGTAGTGGCCGTCGATGATTATGTCGTCTTTTTTGCTTTCTTTGATTATTTTGCTGATTCTTCGTTTCATGCGTTCTTCGTCTACGATCAGGGTGTTTCTTTGCTCGTCTTTTTCTTGGATGAGGTTTTCGCGGGTGGCTAATTCGGTTAGGTTTATGTACAGGGCGTGAAGCTTGAGAGTGAGCGCTTTGGCTGTTGATGTTTTTCCCACGCAGGGTGTTCCAGTGATTAGGATCACGCGTTTCGGCATTGGGCATCAGTTAACGTTTGTATAGGGTTCTCATGGTTGAATAAGGTTTCCACAATTCTTATTGCCTTCATCCTGCTCTGTGTTTGGTTGGGCTGGCGAGTTGGTGTGTGGCTTTCGAGCCTCTGAACGAGAGGCTTGAGGAAACTCCGCCCACGCGTAGAATTGCAACGCCTGCAAGGGCGTAAGGCGAGAGCCTTGGCCACAGAGCAGAAACGAAACGTCCATCCAGCAGGAGCCGATGATGCATTTGAAGCTGTTGAGAATGCTGGGTGTGAAACGGTGAAACGGCTGTCCTGCAAGTGGAAAGGGCAAACAGACGCCGATGAAGAATCTACCAGAAGGCGCGGGTAGCCCGATTAGCCGAATGCCACAAAAAACAAAAGGC
>JBGPAV010000081.1:0-5089 GCA_041480925.1 Bathyarchaeia archaeon
ATCAATGCGGGAGTTTACGTCCTGAGCCCGAAAATTTTTGACTACCTTCCGCGAGAGAAGAAAGTTTCTATTGAGCGTGATGTTTTCACAAAGCTTGCGGAAGAAGGCAAACTGTACGGGCATGTTATTCACGATCTATGGTTTGACATAGGCAAGCCGCAAGACTATCTTCAGATTCACAGAGTCCTCCTCAAATCATTTACTGATCAACCTGAACCGAAAGTTGAAAACAATGTGAGGATACGGAACCCTGTAATCTTCGACCGAGGTGTCTCGATAGGCAAAGGATCAGTGATAGGCCCAAATGTGGTCGTGGGCAAAAACGTAAAGATCGAAGGCGATGTCCACATACGAGACTCAGTAATTCTTCCATACACAGAGATTTCGCAGTCAACAACAGTAGAAGGCGCCATAATAGGCGACAGCGTAACCATAGGAAAAAGCGCTAAAATCAGCAAAGGCTGCATACTCGGCGACCACGTACGAATAGGCGATAGAGTGACCCTAGCGCGCGACGTTTCAATATGCCCAGCTAAAGAGGTATCTAAAAACGTTTTAACACCCAAAAACATCTGTTAAAAGGAGGCACGTGAAAAGACATGCCAGCTCAAGCACGTTTATTCGGTACAAATGGAATCCGCGGAGTCGTCAACAAAGAACTCACACCCCAGATGGCGATCAAAATTGGAGCCGCAATAGGAACCTTCTTCAAAGAAGAAACCAACCTAATAGTCGGTCATGACGCTCGAACGACCGGGCCTATGCTTGCAAAAGCGATCATCTCAGGGTTGAACGCGACCGGTTGTAACGTTCTCTTCGTGAGCATGGTTCCAACGCCTGCTCTTCAGTACGCTGTAAAGAATCACAAGACTGACGGAGCGGTGATAATAACAGCATCCCACAACCCTCCAGAATATAATGGAATCAAGGTCATATGGAAAGACGGGATAGAACTCTCCCATGAACAGGAACTCGACATAGAAAGCATCTACTTCAAAGACAAAATCCAGTACGCAGAATGGAGCAAAATAGGAACAACATGCGATCTCCCAAACATAGTCAACGAGTACATAGAAGCAGTCAAAACACACATAAACGCGGCTAGAATAGCGAAAAAGAACTTTCATGTTGTCGTGGACGCCGCAAACAGTGTGGGCGCCCTAGCCACACCATACCTGCTAAGAGACCTAGGCTGCAAAGTGACCACCATAAACGCAAACATTGACGGAACCTTCCCGGGAAGACTACCGGAGCCCAGACCGGAAAATCTCAAGGATTTATCCTTAACCGTCAAGGCAGTGGGAGCAGACATGGGAGTGGCCTTCGACGGAGACGCAGATCGTTCAGTCTTCGTGGACGAACGCGGCGAGATTCATTGGGGAGACAAAACCTTCGCCCTAGTCGAGAAATACTTTCTGAAGGAGAACAAAGGCGCGAAAATTGTCACGCCCGTGAGTTCTTCAACACTGGTAAAGGATATCGCAGATGCGTATGGTGGAGAACTTGTCTGGACCAGAGTTGGAAGCGTAACTGTCTCTCACACGATGAAGAAGCTACATGCAAAGCTGGGCGGAGAAGAAAACGGCGGAATCTTTTACGCCCCACACAATGCGGTCAGAGACGGAGCCATGGCAACCGCCCTCATATTGGACATAATGGCAAAATCAGGTGAAAAACTGTCCAAACTGCTTGGAGAACTGCCAAAGTACTTCATCGAAAAAGGCAAAATAGAATGCCCTGAACCGTTAAAACAGAAAGTCCTAGATAAACTGGTTGAACGCCTCAAGAATCTGAACATAAACACGATTGACGGCGTCAAAATATGGTTTAAAGACAAAAGCGCTATACTGATAAGACCAAGCGGAACAGAACCAATCTATCGACTATATGCCGAAGCAAAAAATCAAGCAAAAGCATCGAAACTGGTCAAAGATTACAGCGCGGAACTTGAGAAGATCATCAAAGAGCTGAAACACTAAACCAGCCACACTATAACATGCGAGGTTTTAAGGAATGTCAGTATCTATTCCCCACATAAAACCCGAAGACATTGACACACCAGAAAAACGGGCAAAATATACGATAACCATAGTGGGCTGCGAACCCATTGGCGTTGCCCAAGCATATCTATTCGCCGAAGCAGGATTCAAAGTCATATGTGCAGACACCAATCAAGCAGTAGCCAATCTGCTTTCAAAAGGAAAAACAGCATTCCTGAAACGTGAAGCAGAAACAAAGCTCAGAAGCCACCTGAAGACAGCGCGCCTCAGCGTCACAAACGACATAAAAACAGCAATTAGCCAAAGCCACATCATCGCAATAACAAACACTGTCAAGATCGACGGAAAGAAGAAAACCGACTATTCAGAAATAGAAAAAACCTGCAAAACAATTGGGTCAAGTCTTCATCGCGGATCAATAGTCACTGTGATGAGCACCACGGGAATAGGATTCCTAGAAAGTGTACTGAAAGAAGTTCTCGAAAATTCTTCAGGATACAAATCTGGAGTTGACTTCGGCTTAGCATACAGCCCAATCAAAACACAAACCGTGAAAACTCTAGAAGACCTAGCCAATTGCGAACGAATCGTTGCAGCGACAGACAAAACGAGCTTGGGTTCAGTTGCCGCCTTGATCACAACTGTCTCGACAAAGAAGACAAAGCAAACAAGCAACGTGAAGACAGCGGAAGCAGCAACACTGTTTGAAATAACTCATGAAGACGTTGAGGCCGCTCTAGCTAATGAGCTTGCACTCTTCTGCGAAAGAATAGGCGTGGACTATGCCGAAATTCAGGAACTTGCTGGGAACGGCCGCCTCGGTTCACCAAAACTGCCAGATGATAGCATAGATGAAGAGTCGTACATTCTTCTTGAAGATTCAGAAAACTTGAACGCTAGACTCCGTGCTTCAAGTGTCGCCAGAGAGATCAATCAAGAAATGGTTAGACATGTAATCGCGCTTGTCAAGGATTCAATGAAAGAGTGTCAAAAGACACTCCGACGGGCACGAATCACACTGCTCGGAATCTCAAGAACCAAGAATGAAAGAAACAGCCCAAAAGGGACAGTGCAGGAACTTGCAGAAATGCTAGAAGCCAGAGGAGTGAAAACCAGCCTGTATGATCCATACGTTACAGAAGCAGATCTGGTTGAAAAGAGTCAACACTTCGCCAAAAACCTGACAGAGGCAATCGAGGGCATGGATGTGATCGTCATAACGACTGGACATGATCAGTTCAAGCGCCTGAATCTCAAGAAACTTAAGGCCATGATGAAAGCGCCTGCCGCAATAATTGATCTTGAAAACATTTTTGATCCTGAAGAAGTTGAAAGAGAAGGTTTCATATATCGTGGACTCGGAAGAGGAGTGAGGCAAAAATGAAGAAACTCGGCGTAGCGGTAGTTGGAACAGGCTTCTGGGGTAGAAACCACGCAAGAGTCTACAAAGAGTTAGCGGAAACAGAACTACTAGCAATCTGCGACATAGACCCGGATAGAGCCAAGACAGTTGCTAACCAGTTTGGAGTGAAGTCATACACGAACACTGCGAAGATGTTGAAGAACACAGACATTAAAGCAGTGAGCATATGCACGTGGTCCACAAGCCTAGCAAGAGAAGCAACGAAAGCACTAGATGCTGGGAAACATGTTCTTGTCGAAAAACCAATGGCCACAAACGTAAAGCAAGCTGAGAAGTTGATTGAAACAGCCAAACAGAAAAGGCTACATCTCACGGTAGGCTTCCTGATGCGATTCATTCCAGGATTACAGCAGATTCGAAAAGCCGTCGAAGACGAAACTATAGGGGAACCAGTCTGCGCCACAGCGAAAAGAGTCTCGCAGTGGCCCGAAAGAATCGGCGACGTCGGCGTGGTCAAAGACACAGCAATACATGACATCGACGTCATGAGGTACGTTTTCAACGAAGACCCCATCGCAGTGTACGCGCGAATTGGCAGCATGAGACAGGGAAAATTTGAAGATTACGCTCAGATAATGCTCACCTTCGAAGGAGGAAAAACTGCTTTCATCGAATCTAATTGGCTGACACCGTACAAAACAAGAGTGCTTGTAGTGACCGGAAGCGAAGCCATAATGAAACTAGACTACATCACACAGGAATTGACGATTGAAAATGCAAAAGAAAGCGTTCAGCCTAGATATGCAATGCAGGAACCCCTCAAACTCGAACTGCAACACTTCGCTAAATGCATCATCGACAAACAGAAACCAATCGTCACAGGCATCGATGGACTGAAGGCGCTGCGAATAGCAGAAGCAGCGTTGAAGTCTTCATCATCAGGCAAAACAGTGAAGTTGAAAGAAAAGTAATTATCAGCTTTCTTTCGTCTCATCTTCAGCCGTCTTCAACTTGAAAGGGCGACCCTTCAGAAGAACCTTCTCAGGAACCATTTTCTGCCACTTCTTCAAAAAGGGCAAATCCTCATTTTCTTTCCTGAGCTCGTCAGGCAACATTTCTGGGATTTCGTCGCGGATTGGATACCAGCGCAGGCATTCCGGGCACACAATCAAGCCTGCCACTATTTCCTCTTTCTCCTCAAAAACATGCAGTTCAAGCGGATGATGCTTGTCGATTGGACATGCCAGTATGTCCATCAGTTTCTTCTTCATTACAGCATACTCCTCGAAGACAGATAACGGAAAGCACTTAAAAGATTTACCAAACTAGCGTGACACAAGAATATCCAGCACGATTTGATATCAATTAGGCCAGTAGGTCTAGCCACGCGCCCATAAGAAAGCCCGAAAGGTACGCCTACGTCTCGAAGCTTCTCAGCCACCTTTAGCTTGTTCTTCTCAACAGGGCATCCGCCTTTTCCAGCATGCTCAAAATCATAGTAGTGAATCCATCATCCATTCTCTTTAAGCGCAGACACCGCGGAGGGCAAATATCCAAGAGCCTTTTCAGGCAAAGGCATTAGAACTCGATCCGCGGAATGGCAAAGTCTTGTTTCAATGATTTCTTTTGCATCTCCTAGAAGGGGAATAACCTTTCCGTAAACTCTGTTGATTCTGACGTTTTTCTCCATGAACTTGAACGCTATAGGGTTAATGTCAATAGAATA
>JBGPAV010000082.1:0-5081 GCA_041480925.1 Bathyarchaeia archaeon
ATTGGCGACCGTACAGCTGAAGCGGTTCTAAAAGCTTATGAAAAAGCATTCAAGACTCATTCACGTGAGAATCATAGGCACCGCATTGAACACTGCTCGGTGCTAAATCCAAAACTCATCAGAAAAATGAAACAGCTAGACCTCATAGCTTCGGTGCAGCCTCACTTTGTGGAATCCGACTTCTGGGTAACTGATCGTGTAGGCAAAATGCGTGCATGCTGGGTTTACGCTTTTAAGACGCTCATGCGCGAAGGCGTGATGGTGGTTTCAGGTTCAGACTGCCCTGTTGAACCTATAAACCCGATACTGGGCATTTGGGCGGCCACCTCCAGAAAAGATTTCGCTGAAGAGCGTTTGACCGTCGAAGAAGCATTAAAAACATTCACTTTAAATGCGGCGTATGCTTCGTTCGACGAGGAAAAGCGAGGAACCATTGAAGTTGGGAAGTTTGCAGATTTGACGATTTTGTCAGATGACCTGTTCAATGTCCCGCTGGACAACATCAAGAAAATAAGAGTTGAAACGACAATTGTTAACGGAAAAGTGGTCTATGCTAGGACACGTTCGAAGCTTGGGAAGCAGGTTTCTGAGATTCCGCGTTCCTGAAGAAGAGGTAGAACAGGGAGCTTGCAAACAAATATGAGCAAGTGGTCGCGAGAAACGGCGTGAAATAGTCGCCTGACGCCATCATTCCGCCTGATACTGAGGCCGTGATGGCTCTTGGAATATTGTCAGCAGTAACTAATAGACCATTTGTTGTGGCACGCTCTGTCTCAGTCACCATCTCCATCTGAAACGTACCGCTTACCGGACCAGCCATGTTCATCAAGGCGTTCCTAGTGATGAATGCAAAACCTGCAAGCGGCAACACTGGTGACAACGTCATTAGCATGATGAAGGGCATGGACAGAAACTCGCACAAGGCTATGGCTTTGACTTTGCCAAGTTTCCTCGACATTACTGGCGCTGAAAGAGTGCCTACTACTAAGGTCACGTTGCTCAGAGCGTTCAAAATTCCTATCTCCTCTGTTGTGGCTGCAAATTTGCCAGCAAAAAACAGGTTCAGAAGAGGTACAATGAAACCGGCGCCAAAACCTATCAAACTCACAGGCAAAGCTAATTTCAGCATGATCTTGGAGCTTTTTATGTTTTTGAAGTTAAGAATCTCGCTCATTGTTCTCTCCTTTCTCTTGGCTTGTTTCATCAACAACAGCGGAATCGCAGCAACGAGCGCTAAAACCATCGAGATCAAAAGGGCAAGACGATACCCAAACGCTGAAACAGTTCCACTCGCAGATCCTAAGTACGAGTTAAAGATGCTAGGCATGAATCCTCCAGCAAGATTGCCCAATATGCCCATCACGATCATAGTCGCCCAGCTAATGCTGAAAAGGTAAGTTCGTTCCTCTCGAGTGCTGTTCTCAGTCATAAAGGGCGCCGAAGCCACCCAACCAATCGTGCCTATAAGACCTGCGACTAAGCTTGCAAGCAAAAGAATCGACGATTGAAGTACGATTATCTGCACAATGTTGATGAAGTTGGCCGTCACACTGATTATCATTGCTTTCTTCGTGCCCAGTCGTTCTATGATCAGCCCAGCAGGTAAAGCCACGAAACCTGTTGCCAGTGCGCTGACAGTGAACATGTTGCCTATGAAATCATCGCGAAATCCCACTTCACCAAGCTTCAGATACAAATAGAATATGACGCTCCAGATTCCGGAAGAGAAACCTTGCAGAACAGTGGACACCATATAGAGCCTTGCGTTACGACTAAGCATGCCAACACGCTGAATATACTGGAGGGAAATGAAACTGGTACGCAAGGCTTTTCGCCGATTTTTAGGATTCGTTAGCAGAGAGCTTCACATAGATAAATGCTTTCTTGAAACCAGAGGAGTTTATTTTCTACGCATGCATCAGAATCTGTCTTGGTTGACTCTCAATTGAGCAAAAAGGCCGCCGCGCGAGAGATCATTGAAACACTGCTTCAAATGCCGAAACCTGCGAGCAGAGACGTTGGCTTAGTGAAAATGAGGATGGCGGCAAAATACAGACTTCACGAAGTGCCTTCAAACTCCGAAATAATAAGCATACTCAAGCCTAAAGAAAGACAGAAGCTTCTGCCACTTCTGCGCAGAAAAGCCACGCGCACGATTTCAGGAGTCACGGTCATAGCTGTGATGACGAAGCCATATCCGTGTCCGCAGCCTTTGCCGTGTGCTTACTGTCCGGGCGGACCATCATTGGGTGTTCCTCAGAGCTACACGGGGTTTGAGCCAGCCGCTAGGAGAGGTCTCCAAAATGAGTTTGATCCCTATCAGCAGGTCATAACCCGCGTCGAGCAACTCAAAGCAATAGGACACAAGGTTGACAAAATAGAGCTAATAATCATGGGTGGAACGTTTCCAGCAACGCCGCCTGACTATCAAACGTGGTTCATCCAGCGTTGTCTCGACGCAATAACGAGCAGACAGTCAGTGAATCTTGAAGAAGCAAAAAAGAACGCGGAAATGAGCAGAATACGCAATGTTGGGATAACAGTTGAGACTCGTCCAGACTGGGCTAAGGAAACACATGCAGATAGCATGTTAGGCATGGGGGTGACTCGCGTGGAAATGGGTGTTCAAAACCCTTCTGATGAGATTTATCGCCGAGTCGGCAGAACCCACACTGTTGAAGACGTGGTCGATGCTACGCGTATTCTGAAAGACGCTGGACTAAAAATAGTGTACCATTTGATGCCCGGCCTGCCTAGCTCAAACGTTGAAAGCGACTTTGAGATGTTTAAGCGGATTTTCACTCAGTCACAGTTTAAGCCGGACATGATTAAGATTTACCCGTGCTTGGTTTTGAAAGGCACGAAGGTTTATGATTGGTTTCTTAAAGGTTTGTACAGGCCTTATACAACTGAGGAAGCAGCAACCTTAGTTGCTGAAGTGAAGAAGATTATTCCGCCGTGGATGCGCATAATGCGAATTCAACGAGACATCCCGGCGCCACTGATCGTTGCCGGCGTGGACAAGAGCGACCTTCGCAGCCTAGCACAAGGCAAACTGAAAGATCAAGGGTTGAGATGTAGATGCATACGATGCAGAGAAGTAGGCCACAGATTGATGACTGACAAAGTGAAGCCAGATCCAGAAAAAATGCAGATCCTAACTCAACGATACGAAGCGTCGCAAGGTGAAGAGATATTCATTTCTGCGGAAGACACGGAGAATGACGTCTTGATCGGCTACTTGAGACTGAGAATCCCGTCAGAGAAGGCACATAGAGAAGAAATCAAAGTGAAGCCTTGCTCGATTATTCGAGAGCTCCATGTGTATGGGCCTCTTGTTCCGGTAGGCAAGCATCTGGGCAAGGCTTGGCAACATAAAGGCTATGGAGCTGTCCTTCTGAAGAAGGCGGAACAGGTGACGAAAGAGGATTATAGTTTAAAAAAGATCCTGGTCATAAGTGCTCTTGGCACTAAGCAGTACTATATGCGGTTCGGCTACGAGTATGATGGAGTTTACATGTCAAAAATGTTGGAGAACTAGAACATGAAAAAAAATGAGCAAACGGAAGGCTATAGAGACGAAGCACTGAAACTTCTAAAGAAAGCGGACGTAGAAATCGGAGACAAGATACGCCTGACGCGAGAAGATGAAGTCTTCGAAGGCATCCTTATTCCTGTATCAGAGTATTCAGATGGAAAACACGTCGTCATCAAGCTGAAAAGCGGCTACAATATCGGCGTGAGAATAACTGAAAACACAAAGATTGAGAAAACAGGAGAAGGAACCAAACCAACATTCACAACATCTGAACTCCCCAAGCAAGACAAGACGCTTCCTAAAGTGGCAATAATTAGCACAGGTGGAACAATAGCCAGCCGCGTTGACTATCGTACAGGTGCAGTGAGATCAGCATTGACGGCAAGCGATCTGTACAGCGTTGTCCCGGAGCTCGTGAACATAGCCCAGATAGATGCGCATGTGTTATTCAGCATCATGAGCGAAAACATGACTCCAAAGCACTGGGAGAAAATCGCTGAAACCGCAGCTCAGAAAATTGCCGAAGGAGCTGATGGCGTCGTAATCGCTCATGGAACAGACACTATGGGATACACGGCTGCGGCGCTCAGTTTTGCGTTGCAGAACCTGCCTGTTCCAGTCATACTTGTCGGGTCGCAGCGATCGGCAGATCGTCCAAGCTCTGATTCAGCGACAAACCTCATAGGAGCAGTCACTGCGGCTGCAAAAGCGCCGCTTGCTGAAGTCGCGGTTGCCTTTCATGAAACACTTTCAGACACGACAATAGCGCTTCACAGAGGCACGAAAGTCAGAAAGTGCCACACAAGCAGGCGTGACACGTTCAAATCTGTGAATGCTTCGCCACTGGCCACGGTGCAGGATCAAAAAGTGACAATGCTAACTACAGACTACAGAAAACGTAATCCAGCGAATAGGCTTGAACTAAAGCCAAGTTTTGATGATAAGGTTGCTTTGATAAAGTTTCATCCAGGCATCGACTCGTCATTGATAGATTGGCATGTGGAGAAGAGATACAAAGGTATAGTTCTTGAAGGGACTGGTTTAGGCCATGTGGGCAAGCATCTGTATGATGCGTTAAAGAATGCAGTTAAGAACGATGTTGTTGTTGGCATGGCTTCGCAGTGTGTTTGGGGTCGAATAGACATGAACGTTTACGATTCAGGACGCGATCTGCTGTCTTTAGGTGTAATACCTTTGGAGGACATGCTCGCAGAGACGGCGCTAGTCAAGCTCATGTGGATATTCGGACAGACCAAAAGCGTTGATGAAACCAAGAGGCTTCTAATCATGAATATTGCAGGTGAGTTCTCACCGAGGACTTTGCCTGAGTCTGAACCGTGTTGACTAGGAGGATGCTGTTTTCTTGGAAATGGATTATGAGAAGGTCGGGTTGAAAGTTGGGTTGGAAGTTCACCAGCAGCTAGACACATCTGCGAAGCTGTTCTGCAGTTGCAAACCTGAACTCTTCAAAGAAGAAGCGCCAATCACGTTCATACGAAGGCTTCGACCGACGCAGAGCGAGCTTGGCCAGATTGATCCAGCA
>JBGPAV010000083.1:0-5070 GCA_041480925.1 Bathyarchaeia archaeon
CTTTGAAGATGCAGTAAAAATCACCGGGTTGGAAGGAAAACTTCAGATTATGGACATTGCTGAACTGCTTGCACAAGCTATCTAGACCACTACTCACCAGTTTTCAAAGTTTCCTCTGCCGATTGAGGCCCAGTCGCGCCATAATCTGGCAGAATGTCTTCAGCGTTTCTTATCACAGGAACCATGTAGGCCACCAAGCCAACCAACATACCCAATATACCTGTAATAACGAACATGAGCGCCATGCCGGCTCCCGGACCAGTGCCAATCAACCATCCAAAAGCTGTTGTCAAACTTCCTCCTTCCTTCATCGCTGGCTCAAAAACCCAATCTGCCAATGGGCCTGTGAGCATCATAGCCAAGGGAACAGAGATTTGAGCAATAAGTAAACGTGTTGCAAAAACCCTGCCCTGCACATCTGGCGCAACTTTAGCCTGCCATATAGCTTGGCTGGAACCGTTTATTATTGGAAGAAGCAGCATGCCTAGAAATGATGTTAAAGCCCAGATGTAGACATCTTGTCCCAAACCAAAAAGCAGTACGCCAAACAAGCTGCAAGCAGTCATTCCAAACAATACTCCATGCACTTTGCGTTTTGGGCCGCCCCAAACGGTTAGTACTACACTGCCTATCAAGCCTCCAATTCCGACGGCCGACATAATGCTTCCCAGTATTACTTGGTTATCATTGGTGCGAGCAAGGATCATTGGGGCCAGCAGTGTATTGCTAAAACCACCGACAAGGTTGACAGCAAAGAAAGTCAATTGCAAACCCAGCAAACTTGAACGCTCATAAATGTAGCGAAAGCCATAGAGAGATTCTCTCCAAATGCTCCCCATACCCTTGAGTCCAGCTTCAGTCACTGGCGGTCTGGGAATATGAACAAACAGTAGCATGCTGATCGCTAACAGAAAAGTAGTAATGTCAAACATTAGAACCAGAGAAAGGCCATATGTAAAGCCGGCTATGCTCAAAATGAGCGCAGCAATCACTGGCGCAAAAATCATTGACACAAACTGAGCCGTTGCAAGCATGCCATTAGCTCGCCCCAACTGCTCCTTGCGCAGCATCATTGTTACTGCTGCAGAATAAGCTGGAAAATGGAAAGCTTGGAAAGCCCCAGCGATAGCCCCGGTTATGAATAGATTCCAAATCTGCAAGTTGCCAGTCGAATACAGCAATAGCACGGCTACAGTAGGCAAACCTGCCGCTAGATCAGCCAGCATCATAATCTTCTTGCGATCATAGCGATCAACAACAGCACCAGCAATAGGGCTGACCACAACAACAGGCAGAAAATTGAAAAGAGCGACTAGCGCCAGCGCAGTTGCCTGTCCAGTTAGATTCCATGCCCATATGGTTAATGCAAATCCGGTCATAGTCGTCCCGAGCAGAGAAAGCATCTGTCCAATCCAAATAATGGTGAAGCCTAACATTCCTGTTCTGCCAGTATCTTTAGACATAGAGGATTCTTTGTTAGATGCGCTCATTCTCTCATAGTCCGGAACGGATCTGTGCGAGACTTGTTCAGTTGAAGATTTAAGCTTTCAGCCGGTGACTGGTTGCTGTCGAAGTGCCTCTACAATTTTATGTGTACGAATGATTCATAAACTTGAGCAGTAAAAAATAGTCTGGAAGGTCATTAGGAATGGCTAATTTGGAACTGATAATAAGTGGGGCAGGCCCAGCAGGTCTAGCAGCAGGAATCTATGGAGTAAGAAGCGGATTGAAGACGTTAGTCTTAGAGGAAAAGATTGCGGGAGGAACAGTGGTAGACGCACCAGTAATTGAGAATTATTTAGGCTTTCCAAGCATCAGCGGTTTCGATCTGGCACAAAAAATGGTTGATCACACGAAGAATCTGAGCGTTTCGATCCACGAGTTTGAAGCCATAACAAAGCTGAATCTCAAAGGCGAAGAGAAAATTGTCACAACTGACAAAGAATCATATTCAGCAAAAGCGTTGATCATAGCGTCTGGAAGCCGCTATCGAGAACTGGGTGTTCCAGGCGAAAGAGAGTTTCGCGGAAGAGGAGTGAGCTACTGTGGACTTTGCGATGGACCTTTGTTCAAGGGTAAACGTATCCTAGTTGTAGGAGGTGGCAACTCGGCGTTGATAACGACGCTTTATCTTGCTGGACTTGCGGCGGAAGTGAAAATTGTCCACCGCAGAGATGCATTCAGAGCCGAGGAAGCGCTTGTAAGAGCTATAGAAAAGAAGGAAAACGTGAAAACACTATGGAACACTGAAGTTAAGGAGATTAAAGGCGAGAAACTCGTCAACAAAGCAGTATTGCTAAACAAGGAAGGTATTTTAGAAGAGTTAATGGTTGATGGCATCTTCGTGCAAGTTGGTGAGGATCCGAACAGTCAGTTGGCGAGGGAAGCCGGCGTAGCTGTCAATGAAGATGGCTACATTATCGTTGACATGCTGCAGCGAACAAACATTGTAGGAGTTTATGCTGCAGGCGACGTTACAAGTCACCCTGTGAAACAGGTGGGAACGGCGGTTGGCCAGGGAATAACGGCTGCCACGCAGGCATACAGCTACATTAGACGGCCTTACTACATGCAATAAAACGCAAATCTACTCCAAAACCATTATATCACTGATGACTATCTTGACGAGATTTCAGGCTCAAGAATATCTAAAAAAGATACACAAGTAATTGGGAGAATTGTTGAAATGAGCCAGACTTGTGCCGCGGCCATAACCATCAACCAAGATTTGTGTAGCAGATGCTGCATCTGTCATTCCATATGCCCCTACGAGGCAATAAAACGCGATTCAGAAACAGGCAAAGTAGAAATAGATTTGACAAAGTGCCAGGTCTGCGGAATTTGTTACAGCGCTTGCCCAGTTTTCGCCATAGAAATGGTGTATTACGATTATGATAGCTTGGTAAAATATGTGCAATCAGCTCGTGAAAAATGCGGAAGCGACACGCTTGTTCTGATGTGCAGGGGAAACTCACCTTCAACATGCGAGATAGAGGAAATTCTGAAAAATCAAGGCTTATCAGTGAAAAATTATGTTCCACTACGTTTACCATGTTCGGGACGCGTGCCAGCAGAGTTCATCTTCGCTGTTTTACGGTCGGGAATAAAGAACGTCATCTCCATTCAGTGTGAAGACGCTTTCTGCAGGTTTAAGGAAGGCACGAAGATAAACACGAGGCGTCTGTTGCTGAGCAAGGCAGTTCTGGATCAGCTTGGAATCGAAAAAGACGCGGTTAGAGTGATCAAGTATTCTCGCAAAGCCGTTTATGACACTGAGAAATGCGTAGGCTGCGACAAATGCGTATTCATCTGCCCATACAAAGCCATAGAGGCAGAACCTTTTGCCACTCCAAAAATCCTTCAGGAACAGTGTATGGGCTGCGGAGCCTGCGCGCTAGTTTGTCCATATCAAGCGATACAGGTTAAAGGCTTCGAGTTTGAAGACGTACTGAAACGCTATGCGGAAGCAGCCAAGAAACTAAAAGCAAAAGACGGATCTCCTGTCATTCTAGTTTTTTGCTGCCAATGGGCAGAGTTTCCAGCGCTGGACAATCCGGAGATCATGTTCAAGAAAAACGCCGTAATCTTGGAAGTTCCCTGCTTCAAAGCTCTTGATCCAGCCCACATTGCTAATGCTCTGCAGAGCGGTTTTGACGGGGTTATGGCGGTAATTTGCGCCAAAGAAGACTGCAAGCTTCAGGAAGGCAAAGAAACCGCTGACAGGAACATGGCCGTTCTGAAGAATGCTTTGAACAAGATGGGATTGTCTGATCGCTTTGAGCTTTACACTGCTTCACCCAGATGTGTTGGAGACTTTGACCAGAAACTAGACGAGTTTATCGACAAAGTATCCTCGCTATCACATTCGAAAATGGAGGCGAAGCCAAGTGTATAAGATAATGGCGAAGAAAGAACTGGCTCCAAAAACCAAGCTCTTTGAGGTCCACGCTCCAGAGATGGCTGAAAAAGCCAGACCAGGCCAGTTCATAATCCTCATAATCAATGAAAACGGTGAAAGAATCCCCTTAACAATAGCAGGGTATGATGCTGCTAAGAGAACGATATCTTTTGGTTTCAATGAGGTCGGCAAGACAACAAAGCAGCTTGGGCTACTCAACGAAGGAGATTGCATATGGAACATCACTGGCCCCCTTGGAGTCCCATCTAAAATCAGAAACTATGGCAAAGTGCTCTGTGTCGCCGGCGGCGTGATGATCGCGCCTATGCTTTTGCAGGTTAGAGCCTTACGCGAGTCCGGAAACCAGATCACAACAGTTGTTGGAGCCAGAATCAAACCGTTGCTCTTTTTTGAAGACGAAATGAAGGCGTTAAGCGACAAGCTCTTCGTGGCCACAGATGACGGGTCGAAAGGTTACAAAGGTCTGGATTTCCTGAAGGAAATTCTGAAAAATGAGAAATTCGATCGCTGTGTTGCTTACGGCCCAGTTGTTATGATGAAAAATGTTTCTGAAATCACGAAGCCTTTCGGTGTGCCTACTGTTGTCTCGTTGACGCCGATCATGGTTGATGGAATGGGAATGTGCGGCGTTTGCCGTGTAACTGTCGGCGGAAAAATGAAGTTTGGCTGCGTTGACGGGCCAGAGTTTGACGGACACGGCGTGGATTATGATGAGCTGATAAACAGGCAGCGAATGTTCCTGCCTGAAGAGAGACTGAGCTCCCTCTTGTGGGAGATGCGCGGAGGTTGCAGCTGTGGCGGAAAGTAAGCCTAGGCCGAAGCCCAAGAAAGAAGCAGTGAAAATGCCTAAGCAAGATGCCAAGGTTCGTAGCCAGAACTTTAATGAAGTTGCTTTGGGTTACACGGAAGAACAAGCGCTTGAAGAAGCGAGCCGCTGCTTGCAATGCCCGAAACCTCAGTGCGTGGCTGGTTGCCCAGTGGGAATAGCCATTCCAGAATTCATCAAACTACTGAAAGAGGGCAAATATGAAGAGGCAGCCCAGAAGCTGAAAGAAAGGAATGCTCTGCCCGCAGTCTGCGGTCGTGTTTGCCCACAAGAAGAACAGTGTCAGAAATGCTGCATTATGGGCAAAATGGGTGAACCTGTAAGC
>JBGPAV010000084.1:0-4982 GCA_041480925.1 Bathyarchaeia archaeon
GATGCTTCAGACGTTCTTGAAGAACGTTTCAAACAGGACATACTGGACTGTTTACCCTTCAAGATTCCCATAGTTTCTGAACACAAGGCGGACAAAACGTATCCAATAGTTTCGGCAGCCTCAATAATTGCCAAAGTAGAACGTGACGCGGAAATTGCGAAGCTGGCTGACAAGTATGGAGACTTCGGAAGCGGCTACCCTTCTGACCCACGCACAACAGCCTTTCTGGAGCAGTGTATGAGGAATATGGAAGAGTATCCTGATTTTGTGAGAAAATCGTGGAAACCTGTTCAGAAGGTCAAGAGTGAAAAGGGTTCACGTCAGGCTAGGCTCATATGATGTTCATGATCAGGTCTTCAAGGCTTTTCATTCTGGAAAGCTCTTCGCTTTGAATGCACGCGATGTCTTTGCCGTAAATCATTTGGCCTTCGGTTACAAGTATCGGATGAGCCTTCAAGATTCTGCTGACACTCAAAATCTCGTCAATGCGCCTGTCCAAATCACGTTCCTTGCTGACTGCTACGCCGCCGATTATTCGCATTTTGTCTTCAGGAACCGTGATGACAAAGTCGAAGGGCGCTTTTTGAACGGACACAAAACTGCAGTTGCCAGGTCTCCGGAAAATCTTCGCCAGAAGCTTGTTCTTTACGATCATTCGTTTTGCCGTTGTCAAGAAGCGGCATTTCTTCTGTCTTGGCACTTCAAGAATGTTCACGGGTTTGGCAACAGGAATCCCTAGCGTGTAGATCAGGTTGTACGCCGCTACAACTGAAGCCTTCGCCATCCCATGCTCATACCCGTAAAGCGTCTGTCTAGAGCTTCCGATCATCTTGGCAATTTCGCCAACAGATATGCCCAGATCCTGTCTTCTGCGTCTGATGGCTTCACCGTCAATTTCCACATAATATCCGCCTGGTCCAGCTTGGATCAAAGGGTAAAACTTGCTGATTGTGATGTTCTCGAAGGTTTTCAGGGTTATGGCTGAAACGTCATAGCGTGAATAGACCGTGTCATCCTCCAATGGTCTGTCTCGGGTTTTCTCGCTGACCAGAAGAGGCGCGGCTGAAACGCTTCCTGCGACGCGTCTAAGTTCAAGCGAATCGTCAGAAGAATAAGCATCTATATCTGACTGAGTCTTGACGAATAGGAGGCTGCCTTTTTTTCTTGCTGCAAAGTCAAAACAGCTTGGGCGTGAACAGCAAGCCTGCGAGACCGTGAAGCCTGCCTCTTTGAGCATGGTTTCAGCAGCCAGCACTGCCTTCTCCCCATCATGACTCATAGAAGCGTCACATGAAAAGACGTCCACACAGGGAGATATAAACTATACCAATCTTCTAGAACAATAGTAGTTAAATTTGTGCTAATATCATTGCGTGAGCTTTGTCATAGGGTTCCAGATGGATGACCTCTTCCACGCGGAAACCACGCTTTTCTAGGACCTTGCCCTCGCTCTTGTACACTTCTGAAGGTTCCTTGGTGACGTCAATGCTCTGAGCTTTAACGGCAAGCATTATCCATCCATGTTCTTTGAGAAACACGTCCGCGTTGTCCGCCAAGACTTTGGCCTGCTCAGGCTGTGCAATGTCGCAGTATATTTCATCAACCTTGCCGCGGACAAACATTGAATACTTTTCAGGCAGGCGTGCGTCCTCAAGTATGGGCGACATGTTCACCCTATAAGCGCACACATTCTCCACTAGGTCTCTGATTGAACGGGAAGCGAACTCCACGCAGTAGACGTGGCCTTTTTCGCCGACTATGTCTGAAACGTGGCTTGCCGTTGTGCCTGACGCTGCCCCGAGGTAAAGGACCTGGTGGTTCGGCTTGATTGGAACATTGTTTAAACCCTTGATTATCGCGGCAGCCAGCTTGCTTCTGAAAGCATCCCACACGCGGTATTCGACGCCTTCGAAGCGAATCAGCCTTTCACCGTAAACAATTCTTCCGGGCGACAGGTTTTTTGTTGCTAATCTCTTAGCTCCATCTTCAAGCATTATCTGATAGATCTCTGAAAACTGAGCGTGAGGCTTGACTCTAACGTTCACGCCTGTGCTTTCTCCACTTCTTGTTCTCTTCTCTGCGCCTGTCGTTTCTGCGCTCTTCGCGCTGTGGTTTCTCAGTAGCCAATGGCGGCGGTTCAGCGTATTTTTCTCTGATCTCATCAATCCTCTTGTCTAAGCCAGCTTTGAGTTGATTGCTGATGTCTCTGTGACCGTAAGCATCTGTCCTCGCAGCTATGGCCAGCTTACCTGCCACTGCCCGCGCGATTTTTCCTCTCTGCCACCGCTTAGCATCATGCAGAAGCGTGTGCTGGAAGATCAAACCATGCTTAGGCGGAGGTGTCCCGGTTTTCAATGAACGGAACAAGGCTTTCTCTGCGCCCAGCACCTGTATAGTGCTTGCTGGTTTTCTTGCAAGATTTGATAAGCCTCCGGAAATTGCAATTAGCCTTGCTCCTAGAAGAGAGCCGACCAGTGCTTTCATGTTTGGCGCCACTTCTTCCATGGTTTTGTCCAAATAGCCTTCCAAACTCTGTCGAAGATCGTATAGGGCTAGCATGTTTTTGCACAGGGTTTGAATTTGCTTGAGGTCTGTCTCTTCTAGGTCTGCTCCCATGGATTTCTCGGCTGTCTTGGCTATTCCTTCAGCCTTGGAATCCGGTATATCTTCCCTCTTCAGATTCTCAAGTGTGAAGTTGTCTCTGCCGCCGAGATCAACGATTAAGCGTGCATACGTCTCATGCTTGTCCATAAGCCGATCCAGCTCTGGGAAATGCACACCGTACCATTCTCTCAAGTGGTTCATGAGCAAGTTAATCGCCTTGTCCAAGTCGTCAAGCGTTTGTATGGCTTGACCGACGACTAAATCTCTTTTTTCCACGGCACCTTTGATGCGTTGTTTCGCGATTTCCATCGTGACATTGTGTGTCCAGAGGCTGAACTCCTCCGCATCTTTGGCGAAACCTGCTTCAAAAGCAAATTGCTCAACCCTTGAACGAACAAGCTCACCAGTCTTAGACGGCTTAGAAACCTCGACACCCACGCCGAGCTTGCGCTCAACTTCCTTCGCAACAAGCGCATTTTCAAAAACAAACGTGTCATAACTCTTTGCCTGCAACTCTTTGACAAGATCAGCCAACTCTTCCGTTATCCTTCCTACCTCCATCTCTGCAAGAGCTTTTGCAGCCGCTTGAGGTTTTTTTGGGAAGAGAATCTTTCCAACGATGCTACTTCTCTCGTCGAAGGCTAGTATTCCAAATGAGCATTCTACGATTGACGCTTTCATCCTGTTCACCCTCAATGTTAGCAGTATTCCTAAGCTTTATCTTATTTAAGAATGCTTGTGGAGACTTCTCCCGCACAATCCCTTTTTCTTGCTTTTGTGGCTAGAACTTTCTTCTATATGTTGATTCGGAAAGCCTGATATAACTGGTGCAACCATTAGACACTTAGCTGGGGGAACACTTCTATGAAGAGGGCATCTTTTGGTTTGATGTTAATCTTATTGGTTAGTGCATCGGTTTTTTCATTCACCTTTCACCAAGTCAAAGCTGGGACAATAACAGTTCCGGATGATTATCCAACAATCCAAGAGGCCATAAGCAATGCAAACAGTGGAGACACAATCTTCGTCAGAAATGGAACGTACTACGAACATGTGGTCATAAACAAAAGAATATCCCTCGTCGGGGAAAACAGGGCGACAACTATCATCGACGGTAGTGGCAACGGGAATGCCGTGCTTATGACATCAGCTGCGGACACTGCTAACATCAGTTCTTTCACTCTGAGAAATGGTAGAGGCATAAATGATGGCGCAGGGATAGATGTGCAAAGCTCCAGTAATCATACAATCAATGGCAACATAATCACGGACAACCAACGTGGCTTGCGACTTCAATTCTCCCGCTACAACGTGATTTTCGATAACGAAATCACGTCAAATATTGAAACGGGCATCGAGCTCCGTAGTAGTCATTGGAACTCCATCTTTCACAATACCCTTTCAGAAAGCGGTCTGAATGTTTGGATAATAGCATCGACTGGCAACAACATTGCAGACAACGCAGTCACAGACGGCGGCTGGGGCATCAGCCTAAGCCAATCCGCTAACAACACATTGCGAAACAACAACATTAGCGGAAATCACTTCAATTTCGATGTCTGGGGAACGCGTATCTGGGACTACGTGCAAGATATAGACATCTCGAACCTCGTGAACGGAAAAGCAATGTATTACCTAGTCAACGAGGGAAACGTGGAAATAGACTCGTCAACGTCTCCAGGGGTTGGATACGTCGGACTCGTAAGCTGCGAAAACGCAAGTGTAAAAGGTCTCACTCTGGAAGCTGATACAGCAGGAATCCTACTCGTCAACACTTCCGATTCCGTGATAGAGAATCTGCGAATAAGCGACGTTTCGGTCGGAATTAACGTCGAATTCGGGTCAAGCAACAACACCATAAAAAATAACATTGTGTTCTCGTGCGAAATGGTGGGCATATATCTGAACGAATTATGCTGTAACAACAGTGTTTACCAGAATCAAGTGACTTGTCTAAACAGCGGCATAAGAGCACTTAGTTCCAGCAACTACAACCTCATTTACCATAACACGTTCATCCAATACTATCCGCAGCAAATAATCATTAGCTCAATAAACGTGTGGGACAATGGTTGTGAAGGCAACTATTGGAGCGATTACATTGGAACTGATTCTGATGGTGATGGAATAGGAGATACACCATACATCTTGGACGGCCCGAATCAAGACAATTATCCATTGATGAGCCCCTACATGCCTGGTGACATAAACCATGATGCCATTGTAGACATATTTGATGTGGCTAAGATTGCTGGAATCTTCGGCTGTTCTTCAATAGATCCTCAGTGGAACCCACACTGTGACGTAAACGAAGACGGTGTGATAAACATTTTTGACTTGGTAGCCGTAGCAGTGAACTTTGGAAAACAGTGGACGCA
>JBGPAV010000085.1:0-4878 GCA_041480925.1 Bathyarchaeia archaeon
CGTTTGGTGAAGAGTGTTTCACCTATGGAGAAAAAGAAAGGCAAGAAGACGTTAGAGCCCACTTCAGGGAATCTGCAAGATACAAGTAACTTTCTTCTATCAATCCTTTTAAGCCAGTTTGACCCGTTGACTATTTTTTCTTCTGGAAACATTCCATGCAAATGGCAACTATTTTGGCATTTTGAATAGGTTGCTGAAACGATGTTAAACCTTTTGCTAACACAGTCACGTAGCCTAAAGGTTTTCCGCATTTTTGACATCTTAATGGTCTAGCGTCACTCATCTTCTCACCCTAGAACAATTCTCCATCACTCTTTTTAAGTTGGTTTGACCCGTCTCTTCTTGGCGATATCTATGTCAAGCGGGAATACGGGAGATATCTCCATAATGCTTTTGTCATGAAAAAAAGTATGGTTGTTTGAACCAACCCCTTCACATTTTGCGTCGTCTTATGTTTAGTGCTTCTTAATCTCTTTCAGCAGTTCCTTCGTGGTCACCTTTGAGCTTGTGCTGTAGCCTTGAGTCTCTATCTCGTCGTTTCCATCTGGATTCACCAGCCTCACTTTCGCTCCGAACTGTGCCTTTAGAAATGCTGCGTGTGCTTGGCTTTGCAGTCGCTGTCCGTTGTGGGGGCTTTGAACCGTTCTGACGTGTTCTGGTCTTTCTCTTTCTCCTTTCTCCCAACCCCCTAAGTATCCACGTGCAGTATTCGTTTATTCTTTGCCTTCTTGAACATGGCACAAGTGGAATTGTGGGCAGCTTCTGGTGATTCTCTTGAAGGCAAATGATCGAAAAGAGAAAGCTTCAAACGGATGTTTGTGCCCAGAAGCTTTTTGAGTATTCTCCCAAGACTGCGTTGTAGATGTTTTTGGTTTGTTGCGCTATTATGTTCCAGTCGTATTCTTCTTTAATTCTCTTGTACGCATTGTTTCTTAGCCAGTTTGCGTAGCCGTCATCTGATAAGATTCTTGTTATTCCCCATGCTAATGAATCAGGATTATTAACATAAACCTTAACCCCACTCACGTCATGCTCTACGATTTCAGACAGACCGCCCGTATCAGAAACTACAACAGGGCTCTTGGCAGCCATAGCTTCAAGCGCCACGATTCCAAACGGCTCAAACAGCGAAGGAACAACTGAAGCACTGGCGCATCTCTGCAGCTTCCGAAGCGTGTCATCATCCACAAAACCCGTGAACATCACCTTATGAGTCAAACCCATACTCTTAACCAAGCCTGAAAGCTGATCCTTCATGTACCCGTTACCCACAATCACGATTTTCGCGTTGGCCTTCTCCAGAATCTTCTGAGCAGCGTTGACAAGCACGTGTACGCCCTTCTCGTAGACAAGTCTGCCGACAAAAAGCACGATCTTCTCGTCAGGCAAAGCAAACCTTCTTCTAAAGCTGCTTAAATCCTCATTCTCATACTTCGAATAAACTTCATAATTCACGCCGTTCGGAACCATAATCAGCTTGTCCCAAGGAAGCCCAAACGCCCATTGGACATGCCCCATCATGTAGTTACTGCAGCAAATCACCTTCCAAGCCTCATAAGTCAGCCACGCCTCAGTCTCATGAATCATCTTCTCATAATCTGAATGAATCCCGTTTCGTCGTCCAATCTCTGTGGAATGCATCGTGGCAAACAAAGGCTTTCTGAACACGTGCTTCAAGCCGATTCCCGCAGTTGCCACAAGCCAGTCATGCGCATGAATAACATCAACCGCTCCACCCAAATCTTTGATCAGCGCCGCGGCTTCCTTCTGCATGTTTACATTCATCAAGTAAACCCAAGTTGCAAAATCGGGTGAAGGATTCTTGTAAGAATCAATCCTGAAAACCTCAACACCGTCAACAACCTCATGAGCTGGCGCACCCGGAAAGTCGCAAGTAACCACGTAAACCTTCACGCCCTTGCTAACCAAGCTTTTGGACAAATAGTGAACGTGTGGCGAGATTCCGCCAATAATCCTCGGCGGAAACTCCCACGAAAGCATCATAACACTCAAATCGCGACTCAAGCTGAGTCTCCGCCTCCAGCAACATTTCTGTAAGTTCCAAGAATATCCTTGATCCAAGTCTTCGATTCCGGCGAAACCACCTTTACTTTCTCGACGGGAACCTTGTAAATCCTCGTTAACTCGTCCCGCATCCATTCCGACTTTACAAGCAGACTCGTCGCCTCGAACATGCCTAGCCACTCAATGCTCTTGATGGCCATGTTGAAGGGCGCGTTCATTCCATGAGTTCGATGCTCTTCCAAGCTTTCCACTGAATACACGAAGGGTATGTCCAAGGCCTTCTTCAGCGTCACTGCAGCAGGGATAAAATGCCAGTCGTGCACATCAATAAGATCAACCTTGCTGCCCAAATCATAGTAAACATTTGCAGCCGCGCGCTCAACTTCCTGATTTAACGTCAAAACCCATGTGAGAACACCAATATGAGTGCGAACAGAGTTCGTCACTCTCACAGTTTTCACGCCGTCAGAATCATCATGTCCACCAGTCAAATACTCATGGTAGGTAACCACATACGCCTGCACTCGGTTTTTTACTAGTTCTCCGGCAAGCGTCTTCACATAGCTAGCGAGCTGTCCCACTATTCTTGGCGGATACTCCCAAGAGAAGATAATGACATGCATCAGGCTCTCACTACGTGAAAAGCGCACAAACCTTGATTATCCCGCCGCCCGTCAAATAGTAACGCCTCTTTCCCTCGTTGTCTGTGAAGCTCTCCGCAAAACCCTCAGCCTTATACCCGTCCAGAATCCTCTCCAACTCGCCCAGATCCACCTGCATGACCTGCGACAACTCTTCGCTTCTTCTCGCAAGATCAGGAGCCGTAGCACACAAGTTATGCAGTGTCTGAAGAATCTTTTCCGAAAGCGGAAGCTCTTCCCTCAACAACATCAACCATCCAGACTATTGTCAAAAGATACTCTAAGCGCAGTTTCTTATAAAAGCCTGTAGCATACTGCTTAGAAATAGCCTGCCGCTTCCCTCGCTTCATCAGCCAATTCTTTATGTCTATTTTTAACCAACTGAATCATGCGCTTCCTAAGGGGTTCTCCCTTAAGCTTTAGAGCTTTCAAACGCTTAAACTGTTCAGCCATCTTCTTGTCTTGCAGCGACATTTCAGCCCACTTCTCCAGATCACCACGTGCATTGTGGAACTCCAAGGTTTTCGGATCGATTTTTTTGAAAGCCGTAGCCAACCCATTCAAACTCCATGCTTTGACTCCAGTAAAGTCTTCCTTCCCCTCTCCAGTGTAGAATAGGAATGGTTCGTTGGCTATCACAGTTGCAAGTCTCACTCTGTTCTCAAAATCCAGAATAGCCGACAGTGCTGTGACAAAGGCGTCAACTGGCGAATTGTAGTGGCTGAAGTACGAGTGAACCTCGCCTGGTGCCCCGCCTGCCGTAAACATGTAGTAGAGATGGTCGCTTGTCTGGAAATATCTCCACAGCTTCAAGAACTCCTTGTCGCCTGACTCCTTAACAAAGGGTTCGAGCTTCCTCAAACTCGTGTAGTAAGCCCATTGCATAGTATTTCCAAGCCAGCAGCTTGCATCCCGCTCCAGATCTGCCCACGAAACGGTTCCACCAAGCTCGGGCACGTCAATCTCGCCTGAAGAAGGATACTTGTCCACAACCTCGGAAGGCGTGGTCATGTGCAGTTGCCACCACTTCAAGATTTCTCCGGGCAAATGCCTCAAAAAGTCATGGATGCCTGTCTCTGGCCAGTGGTGTTCGCCAAACGTCTCATAGTCTGGAAAGATGTTGATCACGTTGCCAGGTGTTCCCGCTAGCCAGCTTGCATACTTGTCCGCTGTAAGTGGCCATTCGTTCCACCCTCTTGCTGAAAACCTGAAGCCAATGTCATCGGTGAGTTTGTAGTTTCTGAGCAGAATCTTTATTCTTTTGCAGTCTTTCGGCGTGTACAGGTAGTTAGGTGATTTTCCATGCAGTATCCTTTCAACGCCTTCTGTGTAAATTCCTTTGTAACCAAGCTTTTCCACGGTTTTCGCAACTGCATTATTGTATAGCAGTTCGGTGTTCTCAAAAACCACGGGCATGTAGCCTATTAGATCATTCAATGTTTGTTGATGCTGCTTCACCTGTTCGACAAACTCTTCCCTGTCAGGGTAAAGGCTTGCGAGCGAATGGAAATAGGTCTGGCTCAGAAACTCCACGCAACCTGTTTTTGCAAGCTGCCTGAATGTTTCCAAAAGATCCTTACTGAAGGCCTCACATTGCTCCAGAAAAACCCCGGATATGCTGAAAGAAAACTTTGCCTGTTTCTTTTCTCTCCTAAACTTGTCTATCGTTTCCAGCAATATCGTGTTTGATGGCAAATAGCATTTCTTGCATGCTCTCAAGAATACTTCTTTATTCACCACTTGATCAAAGTAATACTCAAAAAGCTCATCCTTCCTAGCTCGTTTGAAAACCCTATTTTCCCAGAAGAAATCCCTCTTCAGCCTGAACGGCTGGTGAACTTCGAAAACAAACACAACGTCAGTCAACTTACACTTTCCTCAAGCCATCATATTCGGCTTGACGTTTATTTTTGATTTGCTATACAAACGACTTGCAAGTAGTGGTTAAGATTGGATTCGGATTCCAAATTCATAAGCTACTTATCCGCGTAACAGCATTCTCCGTCTAGTATATGTCTCTCTACAATGTTCCAACTAGTTGGTGCACCGTTTGAGGATAGGTTTCTTCGTATGGGAATACCCGCCAGCCCTGGTTGGCGGACTGGGCACATATGCCGAGTATATTACCCGTGAGTTTGTTTCAATGGGTCATGACGTGACAGTTTTCACGCTTAACCCGGGCAACTTGAAAACCCGCGAGATTTTGAAAGGC
>JBGPAV010000086.1:0-4859 GCA_041480925.1 Bathyarchaeia archaeon
CTCCTGTCAAGACGGTTGTAACGCCTGACGAGTGCCAGTCATAAGCCAAAACACAGCCTAACGCTTGAAACCAAAAAGGATCAGAGATTCGCTTCAGGAAATCCGCTCTACCGTATTCATTGATGATAATAGTGACTATTTCTCTGGCCAAGCCCTTCATGCGTTTAGTTAGCCATTCTGGGGCTCTGCCATAATGAAGCGGAAGCTGGGCAACACCTGTTCTCTGCACGCTGTACCAATCTAGTCAAAACTTAGCTTGGTATAGGGTTTAAACTGTTTGTCTATGTTCTCAGCAAATGTCCTTCCCTGTCGATTTCTCCACACCGGATTCTTGTTGTGGAAATTGGAATATGATTCTCTGACGGAACCATTTTGACAGTGACTATTTGAAGTGGATGCAAGCCTGCTTCTTGCCTTTTTTTGTTGATCTGCAACGCCATTGGCTCTGTTTCTTCGCTCACCACGAGCGCTTCAATGCCGCCGTTTGACAGGGTTATGCCAAAAGGATCGCTTAATGGGAATATCTCAGCTCTTTCTATGGCTCCATTTTTTCTCAAAAAAGTCTTAACTTCTTCCAGCCTATGGGCGTACGGTTCCGTTACGTGAGGTTTGCCTAGTCTTTTGACAAATTCGTCTGAACATAAGCCTATCTGCACATGCTCGCCCACTTCAAATGTTTTCATGAGGAGCGATCGGTGTCCTTTGTGAAGTTCGTCAAAGGTGCCGCCCACGGCAACTCTTTTGAACTGCTTACCCATTTCGTTTCAACCTATCAATCTGGCGCCGCTATGGTCAATCTTGGCGGTAAGAATGCTGTTTTGAGGCAAGACCTGCTTAAAAGCTTGAACCACTCTATCAGCGTTTTCTGATGTTGCCAACACATGGATTGCTTCGCCAACCATGTTTTGAGCAGCACCTATGGCACCCGCTTTTCTGGCGAGTTTAGCCAGCGTTTGCAGTCGTTCTGTCATAAAGCCTGTTTGAACAGCAAAGTCTAGACAGCAGTTCATGAAATTATCAAGTGACGGTTCGGCAAGTATCTTTTCAAGAGTGATCTTACCCCATTTATTTATTGTAGCTCGCTTTTCAGGTGAAGATAGGCCGCTTTTTGTCGGTATGGGCCCATAATACCCTGTGATGATGATGATGTGGTCTTCTGTCGTTGGTATGCGGTCTATGATAGACTTGCCAGGTGCTCCAGGCTCCACTGAGAGGATGCATCCGCCAAGCATTATCGGACCGACTGTGCCCAAACCTGTTTTGCATCTGACTTCTGCGGCATGGGCGATTCTGCCGAGATCGTTGTAGGTAATGTTCAGTTCTAGGGCTTTTGACATTGCAAGAGCCGCGCCCAGTGCGCCGGCTGCACTTGTACCGAAACCTGACCCAATGGGCACCGCTGTTTCATGTTTTATTGAGACATCAAAGAACTTGCTACTCTTATCAAGCAACACTTGTGCCACGTACTTCGTTGTTTCAGCTTCTGGAGTCAGTTTTCCGTTTATGAATATGCTGACACTATTTGCCTTTGCTTCTGCCAGTCTTACTTCAGTAAAAACTCCTTTCTGAATTACGAATCCGCCGCCGCGTGCACCAATGTGATCAGTGTCTAGTAGTGGTGTTCCATCTTCTTTAGTGTCACATATCTGAAAGAAACTGGAGATGCCTGCGGGACTAAATGCTTTGGCAGTTTTCACCGTTTATCCTGCTCGTCTTTTGGAGGCTTCAGCGATGGGAACGCCTTGTAGCATGTCTTGAGGATCAGAGGGCCCAAGACCAAGAGGAAGGGGATTTCGGTTGCGAAGGTCCAGACTAGCCAGAAGAAGCTGGCGTACATTGGTGCGTTTCTCTCCCAACCTAGTGAAAGAGGAAGCGGAAGCACATAGCTGTATGCCCATAATCCGAAGCCTATCCATGTTGCTCCTATGGCTTGACCGACTATGGAGGCAAATTCGAAGCTTTTCCATTCAGGCAACAGGTAACCCACGACTATAGTGAGTACGTAGCATGCGATGAACATGCTTAGGAATAGTACTGTCACGTCATATGATAGGAAAGACTGCGAAAACAGGTATAGGATCATTATCGCGATGAGGCTGCCTAGGCTTAAGCCCATTCCAATATGCTTCCATTGGATGTTTTTTCGCCCAATGTAGCCAAGTAGGAAGAACATAATGAAGTTAGATGGGAGTCCCACAGTAATGCTCAGAAGTAGAATGCCATGTCCCGGTTGTATCATGTCCGAAAAAACTATGCCTATTGCGGCTCCTATGCCTCCGACCCATCGTCCAAAGAGAATGGCAAAAATGGCTGGAACTATTACTGCAGGCCAGAATCGGACTACGCCCACGACAGGGCTTACAATTCCCAGATTCGTCAAGTAGCCTACAATAGTGTATAGAGCCGCGCAGACTGCGGTCATAGCAATATCCACTGTTCTCATTTTTCACGCCTCTTGACTTTGAGGCTAGCGAATCTTAAGATAAATGTTCCGTATGGATTGTTTAGAGATGTTTAGATTAAGCTAGTCTTTCAGTCGTGTTTTTGAGTCCTAATTGATTCTGTTGTACACATGTACTGGTTATGTGTAGCTGTGTTCTACGCACAAATTGTCATATTCAAAATTCATGTGATTGTGCTTCAACGGAGACAGAAAAAAGATGAATATCCTAAAGAACAGAAAAGCATTGAGCACTGTAGTGACGACATTGATAATTCTAGTGGTTTCAGTGTTGCTAGCGACCGTCGTAACCTTCTATGCCATCAACGTAACCACCACGCGGGTTCAGGAAGAGTCGTTGTATCTTGCAAAGGAGCACGTGTGGTACAATACTACTGGGGATTGGGCTGAAGCAGCCATAGTAATCGTGAACACTGGCGGAAAGGACATAGTGTTGGACAAGATTACTGTTAGAGGCCAAGAGAGTCCATGGGCCAACGTCTACTACTGGAGAACAAACACAGAGACCATTACAGCTGACTTGAACGTGACGGGTTCTGAGCTCACCGGAAGTACTTTCGACATGAGCGGGACATTCAACTATGGCACAGGCGAATTCAATCAATCCACGAGTGACCTCACGTTGAAATCAGGATGGACATTGGTAGTATTCATCGCGAGCCCTGACAGCGTCGGATTAAACGATGTCGGAACCACGGTTGGCATAACAGTATTCACTGCAAACGCTCAGCACTACAAAGAATGCAACGTCCAAGCTGCTCAATAGCAGCTTAACCTTTCTTTTTCCTTTTTCCCGTTTTTACACTTTGCTCAATTAATACCGTGTCTTGCTTCTTAGCTTTAAGTATTGATTTTGCATAATGATGTGTAGTTTTGTTCTACGCACACCATCTTATCTCATTATTAGAGGAAACAATGTACCGAACAGTAGAGAGGAGGCTATCAAAACTTTGCGCGGTCGAAACTTAAACAGGAGAGCAAATGGCTTCAAGCATTCAACAAGAGCTTTAGCCATTCCTGTGACCTACCTTATACTTTTCGCTTCGTTGATCGCGCTGATTTCGGCAACATACAGTTATGCAGTGGTCAGAATAGGAGCCAAAGGCGCAGTACTCAGAGCGTCAGTGGCTAAACAGAATATGCTGCTCCTTAATGATGCCATACATTCTGTTGCTTGGAGCTTCGGCGCATCAACAACTGTCTTTATGGATGATTGCGGCGGCAACTTTCACACGCTCACTTCTGCAAAAAACCTTTTGATCAACGTCACTGACGGGCAGACGTTTAACGAAACTGTTTTCAACAGTTCAATCGGCAAGGCCTATTACGAGCTTGACTCTTCAGAATCCAGCTATGATGGAAAGTTTATCAAAGGCGACGCTCGAACAATAATAAATCAAAGCTCATTCACGCAAACCCAACTCTACTCTGACACCGAAACTGCAAAGGAGCTTATTCTCTGCTATCGACCTTCAGTCACAATTGCGGCAGTCGGAACTTATAATGGAAAACCATTGAATCTGATCCGCATCAACATAATCAACCTCAACCTATCCCAAAACATCATGCTAGGCGGTAGTCTCCATCTGCGAATTACCTCTCTGAACGTTTTCACTTCTTCGAGGTTGTATGAATTTAACCAACAGATCTCGTCCTTTGCGCTGACTTCGTATCTTGATGAAGCCGCAAGCAGCGTATGGCTTCCAATAGCCAGCAATGAGGAAGGTGCCGCTGTAACGTTAGAAATTTTCGTGTGCAATATAGCGGTTCAGTATGCGGAGGTGTAATGCTTGTCGTCAATCCCGCCGAGCTATCTTTACACTTTCTTCGCTATGCTTGCAATCAGCAGTCTTCTCGTTTTCTCCTTCATAGCATACACTAGCACCGTTCGATTCTCATCAGAAGTCCAACAACTCAAAAGACTGATCGACACAATCGCAGCAAAAAGCACCAGTCTGATCACACTTGCGCTCTTGACAAATGCGACATCCGAAGATTCTGTGCAAATGCCCACTGTCGTGGGTAACAGACAATATTGGCTGCAGCTCCACAATAGCTCTACCATTGCTTGGATAGAAGGCGGCTTTGGAAACATCGCGATGAAAAATGCAGGTTTGAATGTCTACCTGCCAAAAGAAGCCTTTGCAGAAGGCAATTATATTGCAGGCAATGGTGCTGCGCATCTAGTTTGTGATTGCAGAAATGGGACTCCATACATCAGGCTTGAGGGCTCAAATGTAGGTGAGTAGAATGAAGTTAGGGATGAAATCAGCAAAAGACAAGCAGCAAAATGAAACACTAATGGAAGAAGCTTCACGCAAAGAGAGCGAGGTAATAGATTTTCTCGACATCAAAAAATGGAGTGTCCCAGATGGACACGTGGAAGTCGAGTATTACC
>JBGPAV010000087.1:0-4831 GCA_041480925.1 Bathyarchaeia archaeon
ATAAGCGAACACAAGTGAGAAAGCATTCTTTTACTTTGTGCTGCACCTGCTGCTAGGCGAAGCAAATTTGAAAATGCTCTTTAGCGTTGATTTCAGAAGAATAGTACGAGGACGTGAAAGCTAGCTGTGCTCGAAGGGTTAGAGCTTCTGATAAATGCGCTCATCCTCCTTGCAGGATTGCTCATACTAGGCAAAGCTAGCGATTGGACAATAACCAACTCAGTCAAGGTTGCTGAAATCACTGGATTCAGAAAAACAACAGTTGGATTCATACTGGTTGCATTCTCACATCTCTACCGGAACTCAGCGTGTCAGTTTTCGCCGCCCTAGGTCAGGGAGGCGTCGGAGTAGCCATTGGAAATGTCTCAGGCTCAAACATTGTAAACATCTGCCTCATACTCGGCGTATGCTTCCTCATAATGTCACTGAAAATGGAGAACGGAACATTCTTCGCACACATCACAAAAGAAGACCTAGGAAGCCTATACTTCGGCCTCTTCATAGCGTCAATCGTGCCATTAACACTTTTATATTTAGGCTATGCAAGCCGACTCGTAGGAGTAATACTGTTGGCAATTTTCTTCTTCAATCTCTATCAACTCTCGAAAGTCAAGAACGTGAAAGAAGAAGGAAGTTTAGGCGGCGAAAAACGCAAACTCCGTAAATACGTTTTCTTGACAATTCTGGGAGCTTTTGGCACAGTAGCGAGTTCATACTTCATTGTCGACTCAGCCACTAAAATAGCTAGATCCATAGGAATAAATGAACTGGTGATTGGCGCAACAATCGTTGCGTTCGGCACGAGCATACCTGAACTAGCAACAAGCGTGGAAGCCGCCAGAAAAGGACATCTAGATTTGGCATTGGGCAACATCGTCGGTAGCGCTTTCATAAACATAACCTGCATCCTCGGAATAACGTTGATAACTTCACCCTTGCCAATTCAAATGACCGCATTTTCAGATCTAGCCATATTCTCACTCATAACGAACCTTATACTGTGGTATTTTCTGTCAAGCGAAAAACTCAGCTGGAGAGAAAGCGCGGTTCTGCTCTTCATGTATTTCCTCTTTCTCGCAGTCAGTTTCGGAGGCCTCAAAACATAAGATGATAAGCAAACTGAGAATCGAGAATGTTACAAACAAGAATTTTGGAGAGATTCCTAACCCCTCCAGATATTGCCTTTACTGGCAAACAACAGGCGAATACAGTGAGACAATGCTGAAGCCTGAGACAGAACACCAGAAGAAAAAATGGCTGAACAGGGTAGCCAAAGCCTTTGGAAACTGCATCAAACTAGCCCACCTCAACGATGCGGCAATAGGCTTCATCCAATATGCGCCAGCAAAATTCTTTCCACGTACAAGAGAATACGCTTCAGGCACCCCAAGTGATGAAGCGGTCTTCATCGCATGCCTATACATCGTGAAAAAAGAAGAGCGAGGAAAAGGCTTCGGCACCTCAATGCTCAAGAGCCTGTTGGCTGAACTCCGCGAAAGAGATTGCCTTAAAGTTGAGACCTTTGCAAGGAAAAGCTCAGGAGACAACCCCTCAGGTTCTGTTAGACTCTACCTAGCCAATGGCTTTGAAGTAAAAAATGAGAAAGACGACTTTCCTCTGCTATGTTTGAAATTGTGACAGCTATGGCATTAATCGTTCGACGGCTTAGGTAAAGACTTCAGATTATGTTCGGCCTTTCGATTTTTCTTTAGGCTTTGGTTCCGGTTCTGGCTCGGGTTCTCTCCATCGTTCTACGAGGAGCTTGTTGTCTTTCATCTTGAAGCTTACTTTCACGTACAGGGAGTCTGATCCTTGAAAGGGGAACAGGCTGTCTTCCGCGAAATCTTTTGGAAGATAAATCAGGAATTTGCCGTCTCTTCTTCTAAACAAGCGTCCTCTTCCTTCACTTACCATTTTCACACCTCGATTAAACAAATGGTTCAATCACAGACACAATATCGCCGGACTCCTAATATAAGTTTTATGCATTTTCCCGAATAGAAAACCAGCACAAGCAACCTTTCCCAGAAAGCCCCGGCTTATACAAAACAAGTCTAACGCGTCCAAGCAAAACACAAAACACGAATTGGTTCACAAACCAGACAAGAGAGTAATTATCCATTATCTCAATTGCCAATCAACCGCAATGCGAAAATGCAAAATGGTTAAATCCGCTCGTCTCCACTCCTTGATTCCAGACTTGTCCGGCACGGAGTTGTGCAAAAAATCAGACAGTTTGACTCTATGATTGTCAGATTCAGCGGAGAAATAGGCATAAAAGGCGAGTGGACACGCCGAGCCCACGAAAGACTATTGCTGAAAAACATAAAAAACACGCTGACACATTACAGAGTCGATTATACGGAAATAGTAGCTAAACGAGGCAGAATCTACATAGAAGCAGACAATGTTGAGAGGCTAGCATCCAGACTGCCAACGATTTTCGGAATATCCTCAATCTCACCAGCAAAGCACACCACGTCACACATAGAAGAAATCGCACAAACATCTATCGAAATGACTTCCAAAGAAACCAAAAACAGAAGCAGCTTTGCCGTGCGATGCCACCGCGTAGGAACCCACTCATATTCAAGCATGGACATCTGCAGAAAAACTGGAGAAGAAATACTCACAAAACTCCGCGGAAAACATCTTCACGTAGACCTGACAGATCCCCAGTTTACAGTAAACGTCGAAGTCAGAGACGCTGACGCGTACGTTTTTACACAAACCATACGATGCGCAGGAGGATTTCCTGTTGACTCGCAACGCAAAGTCGTCTGCCTACTGAGCGGCGGAATCGACTCTCCAGTAGCTTGCTGGCTTGCAATGAAACGCGGATGCCCTATTGTCCCAGTTTACTTTGACAACACTCCAATAACAGATGAAGCCACAACAGCTAAAGCCATAGAAACAGCCAAGAAACTATTCGAATGGTCAATAGGCTACTCAAGAAGAATGTACATCATTCCTCACGGTCAAAACCTTGAAATTTTCGCCAAAAAAGGTCCACCAAAGCTCACATGTATTCTCTGTAAACGCATGATGTACAGGATAGCTGAACGAATAGCTACAGCTGAAGGAGCTGAAGGCATAGTTACTGGCGAAGCGATAGGCGAACAAGCAAGCCAGACTATAGTTAATCTCAGAGTATTGAATGAAGCATCTAAAAATTATCCTATACATCGCCCACTGCTGGGATTTGACAAGATCGAAACAGAAGCCATAGCAAAGAAAATAGGAACGTTTGAAATCTCGACGAAAAAAGCCAAAGGGTGCACTGCTGCTCCTAAGCAGCCAGCAACACAGGCCAAGCTGGATGTAGTTAAGAAAGCAGAAGACAGCTTGCCAATAGAGGCAATGGTCGAAACGTCGGTTCAAGCGGCCAAGATTATGACTCTTTGATCTTTATGAACATCTTCAGCAAATCGCCGAAATCAAATTGTGTGATTGACCCAGATTTCTTGGAAATTGCGGATTCAGTTTGCTCAGAGAAGTGGACAAACAAGAAAGGTCTCAAAAGCTAAAGCTGTTGACTAAGAAATAGCGTGTCGTTTTTAACAGTGAACACTCCAATCTATCTAGCTATGTCCAAAGCAGATATTGCGGTTCAAGTGTTTCGAGAATTGGAAAACGAAGACTTTCGAGTTCTCCAAGTCATAGAGACAGCTATGAGCCGGCACGAATTTGTTTCCAAGGAGCAAGTCTCAAAATTCACCGGATTCGATCTTGCAAGAGAAACGGATTTCAGGTTAAGCCGCCTCAGCAAGCTTGGGTTAATCTATCGAATGCGAGGAGCCTACACAGGGTACACGTTGAACTATTCTGGATACGATTGCTTGGCTATAAACGCCTTTGTCAAAGCCAACGTCCTTGAAGCTTTCGGCAAATCCTTAGGAATAGGCAAAGAAGCAGACGTGTACGATGCTCTGACCCCGAAGAATGAGCGAGTTGCAGTGAAATTCCACAGACTGGGACGGATCAGCTTTCGTCAAACGGAAAGAAAGAGAGGCTATGTGAAAGAGCACGCAGGATGGCTGTTTCAGTCAAGACTCGCCGCTGAAAAGGAAAGCCAGGCGCTCAAGCTTCTATATCCCTGCGGAGTGGCTGTTCCGGAGCCAATCAGTCAAAGCCGCCATGTCCTAGTCATGGGAATGATTGAAGGCGCAGAGTTGGCAAAATGGAAAGAACTGTCAGCGCCAAAAAGAATCCTCAAAGAGATTCTGCAAAACATTAGAAAAACCTATTTGGAGATAGGTGTCATTCACGCAGACTTAAGCGAATACAATATCATCCTAAGACCAGACAGTCACATACTCATAATTGACTGGCCACAATATGTCACAAGAGAACACCCTAACGCACAGCAGCTTCTGACAAGGGACATCAAGAACATTCTGAAGTATTTCAAGCGAAAACAAAAGTTGGAGACTAACCTTGACGATACCTTAGCATATATTATGGGAAAGAGAAATAGATTTGACTCATCAACGTAAAACATTCTAAACGAAGCTTAAATTCGGAATTTTGAAACAAAAGAAAAAGAAGTGAGACCCACTCAACAGTGGGTTATTTGCGATATCGCTAGTTTCTCGAGTTAGGTTTCTCCGAAGTGTATGGTTATGAGAACTATGTCAAAGATGTTCACAAATCCGTCAAAG
Source organism: Bathyarchaeia archaeon (assembly GCA_041480925.1). Taxonomy (GTDB): domain Archaea; phylum Thermoproteota; class Bathyarchaeia; order Bathyarchaeales; family Bathycorpusculaceae; genus JBGPAV01. Next base: position 4,662 of record JBGPAV010000087.1, read on the forward strand.
TTGACATCAGCCTTCGGGTTCCAATTCGGCTTGGATGGATCAGAGCCAAATGCCAATGCCACGATGCCCGCGTCAATTATGTCGACGATTCCGTCTTGATTTACGTCGTAGGGATTGAAGTTCTTGAAGAACCCTCCCGTCGTTTCATGTGAAATCGGTAATCCATTCGA
>JBGPAV010000088.1:0-4761 GCA_041480925.1 Bathyarchaeia archaeon
GCAGGGGTTTTCCTCATTTTCCTCCTCTAGTCGCCTTGTGCGTATAAGTTTTTATACTTCATGTTGTTGTTAAGGGCGTTCTGCCTGTCGCCAAGGAAGCATCCGCAAATGTCTGTGTCTCCAAGTATTCGTGAAGTTCTCGGCAGAAGAATCGCAGGCGAAATAATACTGTCCAGCAGACCCGGCGCTACAATGCGCAAGTGGCGAGAGCTTTTTGCAGTCTCACAGATAAGCCTATCCGAGAAGATGTGTGTCTCATCATCCGTCATCAGCGACTACGAAGGCGAAAGACGCAAGAGCCCGGGAACCAAATTCATCAGAAGATTCGTTTGGGCAATGCTAAAGATTGATGAGGAAAGAGGCAGCCGCTTCATCAAAGAATTTGCAAAGCTCACCAGCTCGCCCAGCATGGCGATTCTGGATTTGCGAGAGTTTCCGATTCCTGTACGCGTGGAGTATCTGTGCAAAGCCATCAAAGGCGAGATCGTGTCCTCGTCAGGCAAATTCGTGAAAGACGTCTTAGGCTACACAGTTGTGGACAGCAAAAAAGCCGTTGAGACACTCTCAGGACTGGAATATTCACAGCTGTTTGGCGCCACAACCGATAGGGCTTTGATCTTCACGAATGTTGAGAATGGAAACTTGCCCATGATGCTGGTACGTGTGAGCAGCCTGAAACCACGCGTCGTGGTTTTCCATGGTGCGAGACCAGACGAATATTCAGTCAAGCTGGCCGAGTATGATCAGGTGCCGATAATCTACACAAGCCTGCCCAGCGTGGAACAACTCGTAAAGTCTCTGCGAAAACTGTACAGAATCGCGCTCCGCGTGAAACTCGGCAGACATGTACGCCCTCCTCCAAAGACAAGCGCGTAGGAATGGATCAAAAGTCTCTGAAAGTGACTTTCATTTAATCTTGGTCTCTTGTTTGAGCTTCTTGAAGTCTTCAATTATCTGTTTCTTGTACTGTGGATTGTATAATGCCGCAGCGGGGTGATAGCTCGGGAAAATCTTAACTCGCTTGCCATAAACGACAGCTTCAAAAAACTTGCCATGAACCTCAGTTATGCTGGTAAACAGCAGTCCAAACTTTGAGAAGATATAAGCTGATGAATGACTGCCAAGCGTGACAATCAGCTTGGGTCTTATCGTTTTGATTTGCCTGTCAAGGTAAGGTGTACAAGTCTGAACCTCCAGAGGCTTCGGCGGACGATTGTTCGGCGGTCTGCACTTCAGAATATTGCAAATAAACACGTCAGCTCGCGACAAACCTATCTCGCCAAGAAGCGCTTCGAGAAATTTGCCAGCACTGCCCACGAATGGTCTTCCCTGAAAATCCTCTGAACGCCCTGGGGCTTCGCCGATGAGCATGATTTCAGCTTTTGCGTTTCCTTCACCTGGAACCGCTTTTCTGCGAGTTTCCGAAAGAGGGCACTTGGTGCAGACCAAAACTTCAGATGCAATGGCAGCCAATCTCTTCGAAGACATGACATAAAGCCCTCAGCGAGATAGGCGTGTTATCAATGTTAAAACTGCTTCTGCGCGAGTCTCAAATTTGTGAGCGTTATTTCTCGATCTAGATTTTGTCGCTTTTCGTCAAGTCTCGAAGCCTGTTGACTCCATCTATCTCTTTTATGAATTTTGCCACACTTTCCGGAACAAGTTTTTCCCAGTTTTCACCTTTCAACATCTTTTCTCTAATCTCAGTTGAAGAGTAAATTTTGCGCTCATGAAAAGGAACAGGTTTAACCTTGTAACCGGCTTCCCTGAAAAGCCGCTTCGTGAGAGGCTCATTGGAATAGACTATGTCAAATTTGGGAGTGTAACCTTCGACAGCGGAAACCCACATCATGTGCAAATGTACATCAGGTACAGGAACAATCCAAACTCGCTTGCAGTCAATACCAGCTTCATCCAAGGCCAGTCGAACCATAGTTAATCGTTCGCCGGCAGTAAACGGGTTGCTGAGGTTGTGACTATATTGAGCACTGCCGATGACCACAACAAGCTGATCAACTTCTTTTAGAACATCCTTCATTCCGCCAAGATGACCATAGTGAAAGGGTTGAAACCTGCCTATCAAAAGTCCACGCTTAACCATGAGCATTCCTCGTTTTGAGGTGTGGTCACCAAGCATTTATCATTTACGATATCAGACAGTTATGAGCAAAAGAAAGCAATTGTGTATATTCTCATAAACAATGTTGAAATGGGGAGATGGTGGCCTTTTTACCCACCACTCAATTTGTTTTATCTCAGCATGTAATGGTTGGACAACTTACCTTCTGGCCATGTCAAGGCATCAATGACTGCGCCGATGTGGCCCATCGTGTTCTTCAGATCGTTCACTTGACTTGTCAGACTGTCAACTTCTGCCAACAGAGCGGTCTTGTCTCCGGAAAGAGTTTGTACCTGGTCGTTGAGATCGGCGATTTCAGTTTCAAGATCTGTGACCTGAGTTTCTAGATTAGTCTTCCGAGTCTGCAATGCAGCCATGTCAGCTTCCAAAGCTGTCTTCTGAGAAGTCAATGTGTTAACGCTGTTTTCGAGAGCAGTTTTCTGGGTCTGCAAGCTGTCTATTTGGGCTTGCAAGGCAGTGTTATCTGCTTCGAGACCAACTATTTCGGCTTGCAGGGCTGTCGTCTGAGTGTTCATGTTGGTTTGAAGGCCTGTTGCTTGACTGTAGTAGACGACTGCGAGAAAAGCCATCGCCCCAATGACTATGCATAATCCTACCATGGCGAAAGTTATCATCCTCTCTTTTGAGGCTATTTCCAATATTTCACCTCCATGCGTGCACCCTCAGTTTTAGCCACGTAAAACACGGCGCTGCCTTTAAACGTTATTAAATACAAATAGATATCAGAAATAATATTTAAAAAACAAAACATTCACAATTGATTTGTTGAAAAACATGCAGCTTCAATCAAAAACTAACATACATATTCAGAATCAAAAATAACATGTTCGCTAATGGACTTAACGGACGAGAAATCCAGAGCACACGTAACAATTCCAAAAAACTATGCTCTTCCAACCTTCTTCAAGGCAAACTCGGCTGGAAAAACCACCAATTTCTTGCCAGCTACAACTATCTCCTTCTCAGAATCAAAACCTCTACTCTCACGCCTCAAGAAAGCTGCTTTTGAAGCCAAACCTCCACCATAGCCGCCCAAAGTAAAATCATAAGCCACAACCCTATGGCAAGGCAAAATCGGCGGAAACGGATGCGTAGCCATAACACGTCCAACAGCCCTTGCACTTCCACCAGCAATCTTAGCCACAGCTCCATACGAAGCCACGTAGCCCAAGGGAATCACACACGTAACCTTCATCACTTTCCGCGTATACTCAGAAACATAGTCCATAGCAAGGTCAAAGTCAACCGACGCCTCCTGTCCATCATACATCTTCTTCAACAGACCAGACACGCGCTCAGCAAAGGCCGAAATCTTCTCTGATCGTTGAAACTGAATGCTCTTTGGAAGGCTTCCAAGCAACCCCTGCAAAACCTTTTTTTCGTTGGAGCCAAAATTCGTGCCAAAAACCCGTTTGTATTCATCGTCACAGGCAACCACAAACCAAACACCGTCAACTTCCTTACTATAGACTGAGATCAAGCGGCTCACTCTCTTTTCAAATACTACATCTTTCAGATAGTTTAGCTCTGCGGTAGCAGAAAGACGAACAAAGACATTAAGTTTAATAGGTTATTTATTTGGGAAATAGGTTGTTTTTGTGGTCGTGCTCTTCACTCAAATCGTGGTTTCTTGAAGTGCATGCGTCCTGTGTTGGGATTTGTGCATTCCCATTTCCATCCATTCTCTATGAATTTGTCGGCTTCTTCGTCAGTGGATGCTGTGGTAGAGTAGAACTTATCATCCTCTGTGTGGTAGTATTGTTTCACCCAATGAATATATTTCTCTGTGTTAGCGAGGTATCGGTGTCCTAGGCGTTCCTTCACTTCCATTAATGGAACTCCATCACGGGTGTCCAATGTGCCTCTTACATGTCGAAAGGTGTGGAAATGGACTTTTAGGAACAGTTGTTTTCCGTTTATGTCGGCTATTCTTTTTCTTTGGCAATAGAAACTCTCATCATAGGCGTTTGGGTTCCATGGAGGCTTTGGATCGTTATAGGTGGAGGCAAAGGCAAGTGCTATTGTGACACAGTCGAAGAACAGAAACTCGGGGGGGGGGACGGAAAGAGCAGCCTATCATCCACTTACTAGTGATTTGGAATGAAATCTTTTTCTTCTCTTGCAGATTGCCATTGCTAGTAGTGATGCAGTCATGCACAGTAGCAGAATGAGGAATGATGGAAACTCTGGAATCACGTTTGTTCCATTGATAGTTACGGTTGTATAACCGTTCGACGGCGGAGTAGTGTATGTGAAGTATAGATACGTGCAGTTTTCGTCCGAAAATTCCGTGTAGTTAAGAGGGTAGCTTCCATAGAGCACTGTCCATCCATCTTCAACCCACAACAAGTCTTTCGGAATTGTCACTCTGCAGAAGTCAAATGTCTCGTTTAGGGTTCTTTTCACCCAGAAACTTACCAATGCCCCTTCATCAGGGTCAAAATGGAAGTGTGAAACAGTGGAATTGCTGACAATATCCATATAGTAAGTTGTGTCATTCCAAGTTCCAGCATCAAAGAAACTAAGTGGAGCCATCAAAGGATAGTGGTCTGTGTTGTTTCCGTCTATTACGTATCCTGTATCTCCTATTCCGTCACTACCAGTCTCATTCTGATAAGAGC
>JBGPAV010000089.1:0-4750 GCA_041480925.1 Bathyarchaeia archaeon
AGATACTATGATGATACGGCTCAATGTTTGAACGCATTCGTCAAGTTTTTTGATCTAGGCGTATCTGATGCAATCGTAAAAGCTGATGAAGTCTATGATTGGCTTAACGATCCAAGCAAATCCAACTTGTGGAACGGCACGTACTACAAATACAGACCAGAAGGTGGCATCGAATGCGAAACCGGCCCATTCAACATGCTCATCGCCAACTATTACACACACAAGACCAGCCTCAACTACTACCCTGATCGATGCGTCTCCGATCTCAACTACAAACTGTTGGCTCAAGGTTGGAATAGTCCACTATGGTCGCCCGGATGCTACGTCCTTAGACATGCTGTCAGCAATCCTCAGAAAAGATTGCATAACACGCTAGCTGCGTGGACAGCGCTGCAAGCATACTGGCCGTTCTTCTCCAGTTCCCAGAAATCTGCCGTAGTTCAACTTCTAACTGGAAACCCGAAAGCATGGTACGGAATGTGCCAGTATTCAGGTTTGTATCAGAATAACTCCGAGAGATGGTATCTGACATCCTCTGATGGAGCTGCGAGTGATCACGGAACCGTCTGTGCGGCTATGCTGCTTTTCCTCTTAGGAATAGTTCCTGATACTGGTTATTTGGCTATTCCACTCAATGAAGAATACTATGAAGATTTCTGGAGTTTCTATCCACGCACACACTTCAACTTTGATTACAGCAACCGAAAAATCCGCATCCCTGTGAACGCTGGAACACTCAAGTTTCAATTTGGCACAAATCAGACATCCTGGGCTTTTCCATACACCGGAATCTATGAAGTGCGCTTCAGCACTGACTGGAACAGCATCACAGGAGCAACGTACATTGAAGGACTGAACCCCAACTACGTGTACCTAGCCACAAATTCCTCTTCACCACCATCAACAGGATATATCCGGGTTACCACAAATGAGCCGTGTCAAACATGGTACACATTTGGTGCATACACAAGCCCCATAGCGACGGTTACACCCATGTATCAGCATTTGTGGCAGGCTCTCAAAGACGGCAACTATACTGTGTATGGGAGAAACGCGAATGAGACAACCTTGCTGAGAAGCGCTCAGGTAAAAGGCGGCGAAATTGCCCAAGTTGATTTCTTGTTCAGCAGCATAACTCTTCCAGAATCTCAATCGACTGAAATCGGCGAAAACGTTACCGTAACGTACAGATGTGGCGTTTCTTTAACGTTTGTCAACGCAACTTCTGGCGGTATCACCACTGTAAGTCAAGACCAAATAGGGCCTGATCCACCGTACGGTTTTGAGTTCGCTGTGGAGCCTCCAATCTACTATAATGCCACAACGACCGTCAACCATGACGGTGCTATAATAATCAGTGTAAAATATGGCGCCACAGGTCTAACGCAGAACAGAGAAAGCTGTTTACAGCTGGTGATATTCAACACAACGTCGGGGCAATGGGACAACATCACGGTGCATGTCGACTTTGAAAATAATATAGTATACGGAGAGACAAACGATCTCTCACCCTTCGCCCTGTTTTTTCCCATTTCCAAAGCTGACATAAACGCAGATGGCATCGTCGACATACTGGATATTGTAACTGTAGCGCTCGCTTTCAACTCTGTATTTGGCGACACAAACTGGAATCCCGTGGCAGATATCAATGGTGATAGTTGCGTGGATATTTTCGACATAGTAATTGTTGCTCTGCATCTTGGCAAAACAAGCTAACAAAATGGTTCTTACGAACACGGCTTAACAAGAAACTGACTTTAATGCGGTATTGTTGCTATCGTGGTTATTGTGAATGGTGCGATTATGCTTAGTGCGAAGCCGCTGCTGAATGCGGTGATTAGCGCTTCTGAGCCGCAGTACTTTACGATAACTGGCAATGTTGTGTCCATGGTTGTTGCTCCGCCGAATGCTATAGGTGCGTAACGATCTGCTTTCGCTACTAAAGGAATAGTAACCACGGTGAAAAGTTCGCGCAGAAAATTCGCCAAGAATCCGAGTGCTCCAAGCTCTGTGCCAAAAAACTGTCCCACCATCGGTCCAGCCAGCGTGTACCAGCCAAAACCAGCGCTGACAGCCATTGAGCCGACAACGCCAATTCCTAGAACGTATCCGCCTACCAAACCTCCAAAGATGCTGCCTAGAGCAATGGAAAAGGGAACGACAAGAATTTTGAATCCTTTTTTCCTGAGCTTTCCCACAGCCTCCTTGTCCATTCCAAACGTAAATCCCATGGCAAACAAGAGCAGAAGAAGTGAGAACTCGAACGCATAGTTAGACACCCAAGCGTTGTCGAACAGTTTTCCAAAATTGTTGTTCAAATAGCCTGCGATGCCTCCGAGAATGAGGGCAAGTAAAACATATTTTATCATTCCAGCTTCACCAGTTTTCTGGCCACCTTCAAAAAAACGATGCTGAAGACCACAGACAAAGCCATGATCACGACGGCGTTAACTCCGATAGCAGGCATGGATGCCAAAAGCTCGTTGTTTGAGCCTATGCTGAAACCCATGGAAAAGATTAGTATAATGATGGTTCCAAACACGACTTTTCCGAGGCCAACACACTTCTTTCCTCGCAGCACGTATCCTAGCCCGATGCCTGCGATGAGAGCTAGAACAAGAGTGAGCGTTGACAAGTCGATCATTGTCGCACCAGCCACGTAGACAAGATTCACTTTTAAACGATTTAATATTTCCCAAAGAACTGGAGAAGAAAGAAGAAGAATGTTGTGTGCTTAAGCGTCTTCAAAGAACTCTTCGGCTTTCGGAGGTGTCGGCGGCAAGCCTCTGCGTTCACGGATCTGTTTTATGATTTCTGCCTGCATGTGTTCTGGGACAGTGGCCCATCTGCTGAACTGCGTAGCCCAGAAGGCTCTTCCCTGAGTCGAAGACCGCAACTCCTCTGCAAGTCCGAAAGATTCGGAAACTGGCATTTCTGCTTTGACCACAATCATTTCTTCCTCGTTTACCATGTCCAAGATTTTGCCGCGGCGTTTCTGTACTATTGCAATAACGTTGCTGACAAACTCGTTCGGCACTTTGCACTCGAAAGCTATCAGTGGCTCCAGCAGCTTCGGGTCACTCAACAAGAACGCACACCAGATAGGTCTCCACGTCATTGGCAGAACCTGTGCTGGTCCCCTGTGCGCTGGGTCCTCGTGAACCGTAACGTCTTCCACGTTTACTTTCAGTCCGAATGCTGGTTCTTTGGCTAGGACAGAAGTGAAAACGGCTTCGCGGAAACCAGATTTTATGTGATCCATAATCTCGTCAACATACTGTCTTCCTTTAATCCTGTTTGTTAGGATGTTGTTGCCTTCAATCGCCACAACGCTACGTGCGTCTTCTGTTGACCAGCCGAACCCTTTGAGAGCCTTCTGTCTCTCGTCGCGTGTCTGCATCTCGGTGATCTTCTCTGATCTGATTGCTTCGAGGATCTCTTCAGGCAACTTCTCTATCGTTATCCAAAGTTTGTTGTGCTTGTTGGGACTCTTGCCCATAATCGCTGGACCCTTGTAGTCGTGGCTGATGGTTTCACGGTAAATCACGATGGGCTTGCTTGTCTTAACCTTCAAGCCGGCTTCCTGCATCCTGTAAGCCGTAATCTCAAGGTGCAGCTCACCCATACCGCTCAGCAGATACTCGCCGCTTTCCTTGTTAATCACGAAGTGCAAGTTGGGATCTTCAGTTGTCAATTTATGTATTACCTTGTCGAACAGAGGCAGGTCTTTCACGTCAGCCGGCTCAACAGCTACGGTAACCACGGGGTCTGAGACATACTTCAATCCTTCAAACGCTTGAACGTTTGAGTCGACCTCTGCAACAGTTTCACCAACATGGATTGCCGGTAAACCTGACAACGCGGCAATATTTCCAGCTGGAACTCGATCAATTATTTCTCTGTCTGCAGCCATACTCACGTAAACCTGCTGGATTGTGCCTTTCTGGTGGCTGTTGATGAGGCTAACAATCTTTCCTTTTTCCACAGAGCCGCTGAAAACCCTCCCGATAGCGATGACTCCACTATGAGGGTCAACTTCGATCGTGGTAACACACATGAGAAGTGGTCCGTTCGGATCAACCTTAGCCATTGACTTGCCTACCACGCTGTTCGGGTCTCCAGGCCAAATCTGACTCTGCCTGTAAGGCTGCGCCTGCAACGGATTGGGCAAGTGCTCAACAAACATGTCCAGAATTGGCTCATGCAATGGAGCTTTTTTGCTTAAGGCGTCAACTTTTCTGCCCACTTCCTCATATTCGCCTGAATAGGCGTCAACTATGTCTTTGAAGCTGATGCCCTTGGCTTTCATATGCGGCAGGTTCAATCCCCACTTGTGAAGCGCTGAACCAAAGCCAACGCGTCCATCCTCCACAGTAACCTTCCAATCTTGTTTATGTTCAGGCGGCGCATGCTTCTCAATGAGGTTGTTTATTCTGAGAATGACCTTGGCAAACTTGCGCTGAATCTCTTCAGGTGTAAGTCTGATCTCTTTGATGAGCCTGTCAACTTTGTTGATAAATAGAATTGGCATGACTCTTTCACGCAGAGCCTGCATCAACACTGTCTCCGTCTGTGTCATGGGGCCTTCTACAGCATCCACCACAACAAGCGCGCCGTCAACCGCGCGTAAGCTTCTGGTCACGGCGCCGCTGAAGTCGATGTGTCCAGGCGTATCAATCAGGTTGATCAAGTAGTCCTTATCCTTGTAAGTGTGTGATAAGCTGATGTTTGAGGCGAAGACAGTCATCTG
>JBGPAV010000090.1:0-4746 GCA_041480925.1 Bathyarchaeia archaeon
AATCGATGCCTTGCCTCTGCAAGCTGGGCAACCATGCCGTTTGAAAATGTCTATAGTTGTAAAATACATGTCACTGAAATCACAGATCAACAGCCTGCCTTTCAAAGTTGAGCCCACGTCAGCCAAAACCTTCACTGCTTCCATAGCCTGCATGGTTCCGATAATGCCCGCCGTGGCACCCAACACTCCGCGGACATCACACGACATCAATTCGCCGTCTTCCAAACTCGGAAAAACACATTCCAAACACGGAGTCTCAGGAGGAGCAAACACAGAAAGATTTCCCTCAACCCCAACGGCTGCGCCAAACACGTAAGGAACGCCAAGCTTAGCACAGGCGCGGTTGACCAAGTAACGAGTGTGCATGTTGTCTAAGCCGTCAACCACACAGTCCATTCCGTCAAGCAGCTTCTCAACATTCTTCGAGTTCACGTTCTCAGAAACCGGCTCAACCTTAACGAAAGGATTAGCCTTCTCCAACCTTCTCGCAGAAACCTCAACCTTAGGATAACTCAAATCCTCAACACCGTACAGAACTTGCCTGTGCAGGTTATCCACTTCAACCGTGTCCTGATCAATCAAACGCAGAAAACCCACACCAGCCAGAGCCAGATAAAGCGATGAAATCGTGCCTAACCCGCCTAGCCCGACAACCGCAACTTTTGAACCCGCTAATTTCTTTTGTCCTTTACGTCCAAGCTCCTTCAACGCAACTTGGCGACTGTAGTACTCGTCAAACGTTGGCTTACACCCTTTTGACATGAGATTCACCTTCTTTTCTACTTCTATGTTAATCTGACTTAAGCTTACCCTTTTTCAAGAACTGCCGCTCGTAGATCTCTCTCACCCTCTGGATCGTGTCCGCCTCCTCAGGCGTCTTATCATCCCTTATCCTGATGATCCTTGCAAACCTCAGAGTCATTCCGCACTTGTATTTCGGGCTCTCCTGAACCTCATTGTAAGCCACCTCAACCACTATCCGCGGAAGCACGGAAACGCCCCAACGCTGCTCCTGCGTAGCTATCTCCTTCAGCCGCTTCGTCATCTCAACGATCTCAGCATCAGTCAGCCCTTTGAACGTCTTCCCAACCTCAACAAACTCGCCCGTCTCCGCATCTCTTGCAGCCAAATAATAGTCTGATAGCCAGCCGTGTCTCCGACCATAACCGTACTCCGCCGCCACCAACACAAGATCCAAAGGCTCCAAAATCGGCTTAATCTTCAACCAACGCTTCCCTCGCACTCCGGGAGCATAGTCGCTGTCAAGCTTCTTCGCCATCAATCCCTCATGGCCCGCATCCATGGCCTTTTTCAGAAATTCCTCAGCTTCCTCAACACTGCCGGTTACTAGCTGCTCTGTCAACGGTATCGCCTCAACATATTTTGACAGGAGCTGTCTTCGCTGAACATATGAGGCAGTGACCAAGCTTTGTCCGTCCGCATAAAGAATGTCGAAAAGATAAAGCTTCAAAGGAATCTTCTCTTGAGCATCCTCGATTCCCTGCACTCTTCTGAACCGCCGCATCAAATGCTGAAAAGGAATAGGACGACCTGAATCGTCAACCGCAACCACCTCGCCTTCCAAAATCGCTTCTCCAGCTCTAACGTTACTACTTACCATGTCAACGATTTCAGGCAGACTCTCAGTAACCTCAGTCAGTCTCCGACTGAATATCCTAACCTCGTCGCCCGACTTGTGAACCTGAACCCGAGCACCATCATACTTGTACTCAAAAGCAGACTTGCCCCCATGCTCCCGCAAAGCTTCAGCGATGCTGTCTGCCATCTGCGCAAGCATCAAATTCACAGGCCGAAACATTCTGAAACGAAACTCAGCCAAACCCGCCTTGCCCTTCACCTTGAGCACGGAGGCAACCTCGCTTATGTCACCAACGGTCATGCTGGCGCTCTGAACCTCGTCCAGCGAAACATCGAAAGCCTTGGCGACAGCCTGCTCCATTAATCCCTCGTAAAAACCGGTACGCATTCCCCCAATAATAACCTTCACAAGATATTCCACTTCCAGAGGCGACGCGAGACTGAACAAAGCTTCAACAAGGCGCTCCTTCTTCTCTCTAGAATCCTGCCCATAAGCTTCAGCAATCGCCTCAAGGCTCCGCCTAACCTCCATTATCGTTAAACTTCTTTCAACAAGCGTTGTCTGTCTCTTGAGCCGACACTCCTCAAAAACCATCTTCACCGCCTGCCCAGCGTCTACGCTACTGCTGAAAGCCCTAGAAAAAACCGCATCATCAGCGCCAGTTATCCGCTTTATCACTCCGCTCAACGTAGTCCAGCTAACGTCAAGCGTCTTCTGACTCCATTTTGGAAAAGGTCTACCGAGAACCATCGAAATCGCCGGCTCAATCTCCTGAGCTTCAAGCGTTTTCAGGAAATCAGCCACCAAATCCACTAGAAGAAGTCGTTTCTTAGTCGCTTCCAGTTTCTCGCACAAATCTGCCAGCAGTTTGAAAGAGGTAGGCATGATCCTGACCTTTAGAATACTCTAAGGCTTCAAATGTTGACAAACGGAGATAAACATTATCCCAAACTGAGTAACGAAAAAAGAATAGCGGCGAGGGTTGAGGCTTCTGTTTAGAATGATGCTTCCAGTTTTGCTTTGACTTCCTTTATCTTCTTTTCCAGTTCCTTGACTTTCTTCTTGTTCTTCAAAGCGGTGTAACAGTCTTTGGCGTATTCCAATGCGCTAACCCCGAACCTGTCAAACCTCTTCAGAAATGATAGTTCGGCAGATTTCGTGAAATGCTCCACAGCCTTCTCATATTCCTTGAGGGCAAAAGCGCATTCTCCAGCCTTGTAACGCATGGAAGTCGAATCAAAGTAGTTCTGCTGCTTATAATACAGTTCAGCGGTGCGTGTGAACATGTCTTCAGCTTCTTTGTATTTTCCAGCGTCATAAAGCGTCCCTGCTCCCTTGTGCATCTTCACCGGATCTTCCCTTTCTTTAGGTGCACTCATGACAACCACTCTACAATTTGCTACTATTCATCAATGCACCCACATTTAGGTTTTCCCATCCCAAACCACAAACCCTAGAAATAACGAAGTCGCCTACATCTCTGCAGAGCAAAATAACGTCCTTTTCAAAGCATAATGAAGTAGCCACCATCACAAACCAAGTTCAAACTCGCCACAAATTGAAAGAAGTAGTAGTACAAATCTTCTGAGACTCTACAACTACTTCTAACACAAAACACAACATCTTTCTTCATGTCTAGACGTTCCTATTCCAAAACTTAAAATGACAAAAGAACGCACATTCAACCACTAGATCGGTGAGTTTAATGATGGTCTGTGATGCTCATGTTCACTTGGGAAAATCAGGGCCATGGCAGCCTTACATGAATCCAACAATTTACGCAGATGAACTTGTCCGCATTCTTAAAAAGTATAATGTTGAACGCGCAGTCGTTTTCCCGAACCCGAACGTAGGCGACAGATACCCGAAAATGAATGACTACATCGCTAAATCAGTAAACAAGTATCCTGAAAGGCTAGTCGGATTCGGGCGCGTAGACCCAAGAAGAGAAGACGCAACAAAAGAACTAGCAAGAATTAAAAAGAAGCTGCACCTTACCGGGTTGAAGCTTCATCCCTTCGTTGAATGCTTCAGACCAGATCACCCACACTTTGACACGTTCTTTGAGACAGTCAACGAGTTGAAATTGCCCACGCTGTTTCACACTGGAGACGGCTTCTCTTCGCCTAGACTGATACTGAAAATCGCCAAGAAATATTCGAAACTACCCATAATTTTGGGTCATCTGAGAGAAGGATGTCTCAGCGCAATGAAGGAATGCAAGAACATTTACGTGGAAACTTCGGGCACTCTCCCAGATCTCATTGAGCTTGCAGCAGACATAGACGAAGATAGAATACTCTTCGGATCAGATATCCCATACTACCGCTACCCAACACAACTAGCCATCATTGAAGCTTCTGAAATCTCGCAAAAAGCAAAAACGAAGATTCTCTATCAAAACTTTCAGGACTTGTTCAGGGAAAAGGAGAAATAGTGTGAACTTCAAACTCAAAGACGGTGAATAAGATGAACTCTACGCAATTGGCAATAAGACTCGCGTTAGCAGCTGTTTTCTCCGCCCTAGTCTGCGTGGCAACTCTAATCTTCCTCATACCTATTCCGGCAACGTCAGGATACTTCAACTTCGGTGAAACGGTGATCTACATTGCAGCCTTAGTATTCGGCCCCTTTGTGGGCGCAGTCGCAGGAGGAGTAGGCGCCGCAGTTGCTGATATGCTGGTCGCTCCCCAATTTGCTCCGGGAACGCTAGTAATAAAGAGCTTTGAAGGCGCTATAGTCGGATTCTTGTACAAAAAACTAGGCTCACACGCTTCTGGGCGAGATTTGAAAGCAATCATCGCCATGATTATTGGAGGATTCGAGATGGTGATCGGCTATTTTCTTTACGAGCAACTGATACTCGGCTATACAACCGCAGCCACGGAAATCCCCTTCAACATCGTGCAAATGCTGATCGGACTGGCAGTTGCGGCACCTGTGTCATTGATCGTGTTTCGCGTGTTCCCACAGCTTAAAAGCAAAAAATAAGACAATGCATAGCAAAGGGTTCGCAATGAGACTACCACACGGAAAAATCCCCATCGACATATTGAGAGAAGTTGTTTTCACAAATCTAGGTGCCAAACGCAAGGAAGTTGCAGTAGGACCATCGGCGGGAATTGACGCTACAGTAATTGACACTG
>JBGPAV010000091.1:0-4723 GCA_041480925.1 Bathyarchaeia archaeon
CAGCTCTGGTTTGGACCCGAAAGCGCGTCACAGTGTGTGGCATCTTATCGACGGGCTTCATAAGAAAGGGAAAACAGTTTTCTTGACAACACACTACATGGAAGAGGCTGAAGTTCTTGCTGACCGTGTGGGCATTATCCATAACGGCAGAATCGTCGCATTGGACAGCCCTGAGAATCTTATCTCTCAACATGGCACAAGGAACCTGCTCATACTGAAGAAGACAAGTCCAAAAGCTGTTCCAAACATAGAGAAACTCGGGATAAAAGCAAAATATGACGGGGCAACTGGAAACGTCACCGTCCATCTGAACCATTCTGTAGGGGTTTCGGAAATCCTGCACGCCTTGAGCAGCACGGACGTTCCATTTGGCGAACTGCAGCTCAAACACTCAAGCCTTGAAGACGTGTTTCTCAACTTAACAGGCGTGTCGTTGGGAGAGGAGGAAAGCAGCATATGAGCCACGTAGCCATTGATCTGAAAGCAAGTCTCAAAGCGTTCTGGCGCGACAAAAGCACCATCTTTTGGACCCTTGCCTTTCCAAGCGTTCTGATACTTCTGTTCGGAGCCATCTTCAGCCAATCCTCAATGAGATATGACCTTTACGTTCAAAACCAAGACATGATAGATGGAAAGGCAACGTACTGGTCTGACAGTTTTATTACTATACTCAACTCCACAAACGCCTTCAACATCCAAATGGTTGACGCATCAATCAACGGCACAGACTACGCGTTAGCAAACAGGCTGAGCACCCTGCTCATAATTCCATCCGGGTTCAACACTTCTGCAAACATGGCCTTATACACTAACGGCACCACAACTGCAAACATCACCTTTGTCTACGACCAGTCCACATCTTCCGCGCCTATAGTGCAGAGCATCGTGAATAGCATCGTTGACAAGCTCAACTTCGAGCTTTCAAAGGGCGTCAAGTATCTGGCTGTTCAAGGCATGACAATAGCGCCGAAACGCTTCAGTTTCATCGACTTCTTTCTCCCCGGAGTCATCGGCATGACGGCTATGACTACGAGCATTTTCACTTCTGTTTCGATAAGCGCGCGATTCAAGCAGAACGGCATATTCCACAAGCTGGCAACTACACCTCTGAAGCGTTACGAATGGATACTGTCCAGAACTATCTACAACATTCTCATATCGTATCTAGGCATGACCGTTATGATGATCTTGGGGGTGGCAATATTCGGCATGAAAATCACTCTGGACGCTGTCTCCTTGCTTATGGTGGCAATGGCTTCTCTGATGTTCACCGGCTTAGGAATGATCATCGCAAGGTTCGTCAAAGACCCAGACGGCGCGGACGCAGCAGCAAACGCCATAACCTTCCCTATGATGTTTCTCTCAGGCACATTCTTCCAGCTCAGCCAAATGCCCCAATTCCTTCAAACAATCGCACGAGCACTCCCGCTTACATACGTGAGCGAAGGACTCAGAGCATCCATGATTTTCGGACAGACGCAGCAAGCAATCAGCAACACTGCTTTAATCTCCGTGTTAGGAATCGCATCCATTGTGGTAGGTTCTTTGATAACCAAATGGGAAGAAGACTAACGCGCATAGCCGAATGGCTGCAGAGGTTATTGAAGCTGAATACGAATAGAGCATTCATAAACGAGATAATCTGAGACAACAAAGCTTCCCTTATGCAGTCCGAAAAAGAAGAGGTCATCATTGAAGCTGAAGCATACGGAACCGAAGAGAGTCATCTGAGAAGCTTTGAGCTATATGAGGAATACAGTCAGAGAAACATCGCTGAAACAATTAGAACACGCATGGAGAACTTCGACAGGGCCGATATCAAAACAAAAAGAGAGCTAGCAGCAAAGGTCGAAGATGAAGTTGAGAGCTTCCGCACTTGGCTGGAGGAAACCAAAGATCTCCAAAAGGACTCTGCTCACTACTACTCTGCAAGTCTCAAGAGCTTGCTGCTTGGGCTTCCAGCAGGTGTACAAATTGCACATCTTTTCGACAAAATATTGAACACATACAATCTATGAGTCAGTTAGAAGTTTGATGTTGTTGGCACATCTTACTTGCTTGCAGCTGTTTTAGCGGCATCAGAACAATCTTTGAGCGGACAGTTGCGGAGTTTTTCCCACGTGCTGAACTGTGATTCTGTTTCCCTCTTTTTAGATTAAGCAGACGGAAAAGCGTTGAAAAAAATAAAACATGGCATCATCAACTAGGTTACCGGCAGAAAAATTTCTCTCAGACAAAAAGATGATAAAAACAATAAAAAATCTCTATCATCATCATCTAAACCTAACCAAGAAGACAAACAGCGGCATTCTCTACTCATAGCCTGACAAGCTAACCTAGGGATATTTTTCTTCCGTCGAAGTCGCGTTTTGCAGTTCCGAAATCGGCTTTGGCTTCTCTAAGCTGTTGCTTCGTGAATATTGGTCCGTCTCTGCATACGCGGTATTTGCCTATTATGCAGCTTCCGCACAGGCCTATTGCACACCGCATCAGTCTCTCCAAGCTGGCTTCCAAGGCTACGTCGTATTTTTCGGCCAAGTCCAAGACTTTCAGCATCATGAGTTCCGGACCACAAGTATAGACCAAATCGAATTTTTCGCCTTCTAAGAGTGAATTTAGTGGCGCCGTTGCCAGACACTTGGTGCCGTGGCTTCCATCTTCTGTAGCTGCAACCAGTTTTTCGTTCTTGCAGAGTTTTTCCAGTTCGTCAATGTACAGCAATTCCTCCTTTGTCTTTGCGCCTATTATGAAGGTAAGTTTTGATGTTTTAGGCAGCTTCTTTGCCAGAAACAGTAGCGGAGCTATGCCTGTGCCGCCGCCAACTATCAGAACCTTGCCTTTCTTAATCGTGAAGCTGTTGCCGAAGGGTCCGCGCACGCCTATAGTGTCTCCGGTCTTCATGCGGTGTAACGCTGCTGTGGCTTCGCCTACTTTCCTGACGGCTACTGAAACCTTTCCGTTTTTTTCGGCGCTTGCTATGCTTAGAGGGATTTCGTCTACGCTTGGAATCCAGAGCATCAGAAACTGTCCAGGCTTTGCCTTCGCGCATCGCTTGTCTTCAAATGTGAAAGTTTTCACTGTGGAGCTTTCTGTTTTGATGCTGAGAATTGGGGTAGTTCTCAGCTGGTTACTTTCTGTGCGATAGGCCGACAATTTCGTTCACGCTCTCGAAGCCTTTCTTCTCCAAATACGCGTTTAATCCGCGTGCGATGTTCTTGAATATGCTTGGGCCTTTTGTAGCTATGGCTGTGCCAACTTGGATTGCTGAGGCTCCGGCCAGAAGGAACTCTGCGGCGTCTTGCCAGCTGGTTATCCCTCCGCAGCCTATTATGGGCACCTTGACGCGGTCGTAAGTGTCGTAAACGCATCTTAGCGCGATGGGTTTCACGGCTGGTCCTGACAGTCCGCCGAATTTGTTGGTTAGGATGGGCAGGGCTGTTTCCGAGTCTATTACCATGGCCTTCACCGTGTTTACCGCTGTCAAAGCGTCTGCGCCAGCTTTCACCGCGGCTTCTGCAACATCAGCGATGCTGGTCACGTTGGGAGACAACTTCACAATTACAGGCTTCTTCACCGTGCTCTTGACTTTCCTGACTACTTCTGCAAGAACCTGTGGGTTTTGGCCGATCTCTGAACCTGTCTCTTTGACATGTGGACAAGAAACGTTCAGCTCAACCGCGTCCGCACCAGCGGCCACAGCTTTTCCAGCAACTGAAGCATACTCTTCAACCGAATAACCGTAAACACTCACGATCAAGGGAACCTTCAACACGGCTTTGGCTTCCCGAATCTCCTTAACAAACTCAGCTATCCCTGGATTGGGCAGGCCCATGGCGTTAATCAAACCGCAGTTTGCCTGAACCACGGTGGGGTTAGCATAACCTTTCCGCGGCTTGACACCAATGGACTTCGTGACTATGGCTCCAGCGCCACCTTCAACAATAGTTTCAAACGTTTCAGCAGAATAACCCAAAATGCCTGAAGCAAGCATCGTGGGGTTGCCAAGCTCTAGACCTGCTAGGTTGATATTTAGGCGGTTTTTCAAACCTAGACCTCTTGAATCGCTTGGAGTAAAGGTTATCACCTTATATAAGATAAAGCTATGTTTGACACGATAAAGGTTAGTTGTTATTTCCTTTTCCTCATCAGCATCACGTTCTCATGGCTGCATACGTACTCGAATCCAGCTTCAAGCAGTCTTGTAGCTTCCTCTATGGTTTTAGCCGTTGCAGAATAGAATTGGTCATTAGAGTCTTGGAATAACGCCTTGTCGCACGCGCGAGAAACTTTTTATGGCTGATTCGGCATTCAAGAAGGTCTATGTCCGATGAATCTGAAGGACTAACAGAGCCACACGGAATAGGCAAATATAGAGAGAAAATTGTTAGAGGACCCATAATCCGCACGATTTTTTGGCTGGGTTTACCTCCGCTCATTAATCAGCTTGTACTCGTGGCTTACAATGTGGCAGATGCTTACTGGCTGAGTAGCTACAACGAGATCACAGTAGCGGTTCCCAGACAGGTGTTTCCTGTTGTGATGCTCTTTCAAGCAGTCTCAATGGCTTTGACAACAGCCAACTTGAGCATAGTTTCCCAGTATATCGGAGGCAAAGCATACAAGAAAGCCAGCTTGGAAGCGTCACGCTTTTTTACGGCCTCCTTTTTTGTAGGAGTCATACTAAGCCTCTCCCTTTTCTTTCTTAGAGGCCCAATTTTCACAA
>JBGPAV010000092.1:0-4489 GCA_041480925.1 Bathyarchaeia archaeon
GACCGCATCCAAGCAGCCTTCAAGCCCCAAACAGTGCCAGAAGACACAGCAGACTGCATCGCTGAACTCGCACACCAAGAGAACGGAAACGCACGTTTCGCCATCGAACTTCTCTGGCGTGCCGGAAAATACGCCAATACCGAAGACTCGGGAATCGTCACGCCAGAACACGTAAGAAAAGCGGTCTCAAGCATAATTCCACAGATCAGGAAAAGTGACCTAGCCACGCTTAACCTGCACGAGAAAATATTTCTGCTTGGACTAGCCAGAACCTTCAAGCAAGCAGCAAAAGCACATATTTCCTTAGCAGAAGCTGAACAAACATACAAAATAGTTTGCGAAGAGTACGAGACAAAACCAAACAGTCACACCCAGCTTTGGAAATACCTGCAAACCCTCACAGCCAACGGTATAATCAGAACAGAAGTCTTGTCATCTGGCAACCGTGGAAGATCAACACACATCTGTCTCCCAACCACATCCGCCGCTGAACTTGAAAAAGAACTTACCACGATACTCGAAAAATGAGAAGGTGCAAAACTCACGAATATTGAAGAAGTTTTTGCATCCAAACTTCGCATAAAAGCAATAAAAATCCTGAGCGACATTGGCGAACTGAACGTTTCGGAACTGAGCAGGAGACTCGGAATAAACTACGAAACCATGAAAAAACACTTGGAAACCTTGGAAAACGAAGGTATCCTAAAGCACAAAAATTACGGCAGAATACGATTATATAAAATAAATGAACAGTCACCTAAGGCACAAGCTATACAAAGACTGATCGAAACATGGGAACAAGCCGAAAACAACGCGAAAGACAAAACAGAAAAATAAGAAGCAACGCATCTTTCGAACTGAATATCGACTACAGTTTAGGAGAAAAAATAATGAACATGGTGGATATTTCAGACAAGCCAGAGGTATTTCGAGAAGCCACTGCACAAGGCACGATCAAGCTTAAACCCCGAACCATTCAGCTCATCAAGAAAGACAAAATCGAAAAGGGCAATCCTTTGTACACGGCAAAAATCGCCGGAATCCTGGCTGCCAAAAAAACAAGCACACTTATTCCGCTGTGTCACCTTCTTCCACTAACAAACGTCGATGTGAACGTGAAAATCACAGACAAATCCACGATAACGGTCACGGCCACCGTCAAGACAAAAGCTCAAACTGGCGTCGAGATGGAAGCGCTAGTAGCAACAACCACAGGCCTTCTCACAGTGTGGGATATGACCAAGCAATATGAAAAAGACAAGAAAGGACAATATCCGTCAACCATGATCGAAAAAATAATTGTCGTGGAGAAGATCAAGAAAAGGCGCTGAGCGAATGAGCAAAAGCACAAGAAAACACAAGTCAACAGCTCCACAGAAGCTCAAGTTCGGCATCTTCATATGTAGCACCTCCCGTTACATGCAACAAAAAAACAACGAGCCTACAGATGATACCTCTGGAGACCTCATTGAATCATTGTTAGCAAAGACTGGCCATGTTGCAGTTTTTCGCAGAATAATCTCGGACGACAAGACGATGATTGAAAGAAGCCTAAAAGAAGCTTTGGCTCTTTCCGATTTGGATGCCATAATATTCTGCGGTGGCACAGGTGTAACCCACACGGATGTTACTATCGAAACAGTAACACCCTTTATGGAGAAAACCCTTCCAGGTTTCGGCGAAATCTTCAGACGTTTAAGCTTCGATCAGACAGGATCAGCAGCAATTTTGTCCCGCGCATCAGCAGGAATAACAAAAGGCAAAGCAGTATTCTGCATCCCCGGCTCACCTGACGCAGTCAGACTCTGTCTTGAAAAGCTTATATTGCCCGAAGCAGGTCACGTCGTTAGGCATGCTCGGGAATAACGATGATTCTTGAAGACCACTGGGGACGCCCACTACTCAACCTTCGCTTGGCACTAACCAAGCGCTGCAACCTTCGTTGCCAATTTTGCCACATGGAAGGCGAAGAAAAGCCACGTGGAAACACGAAAACAGAGATGACAGTTGACGAAATAGTTCACATCGCGAGAATCGCCGTCAATATTGGTATTTCGAAAGTCAAGCTTACAGGCGGAGAACCTCTTGTTCGTAAAGATATTCTGCAAACCGTGAAAGGTCTCTCCGAGATTCAAGGCTTAACTGATCTTTCAATGACAACTAACGGCTCATTGCTTGCTCCTTTAGCGAAGGAACTTCATGCTAGTGGTTTGAAACGCGTGAACATTAGTCTTCCAACGCTGAACGCAGAAACCTACAATAAGCTAACTGACGGCCGAGTCCAGGACGTTCTGGAAGGCGTAAAAACCGCTGTCGAAGTAGGATTTGATCCCGTCAAACTCAACGTGCTTATTCTGAAATGCATCAACGATTACGATTTTGCACAGCTTCTGGATTTTAGCCGAGAAACCGGCGCGATTCTTCAACTGATTGAGCTTGAACCCATAAACATCAACAAAGAATACTACGTTGCTAACCACAAAACGTTAGACGAGTATGAAGAAATGCTGAACCAAAAAGCAGTGAAGGTCGAAACACGCCAACACATGCAAAACCGACGCATCTACCACCTGCCAGGCGTGAAAGTTGAAGTCATACACCCAACGGAAAACACCGAGTTCTGCATGCACTGCACACGTCTACGAGTGACAAGTGACGGAAAACTTAAGCCGTGTCTAATGAGGAATAACGGCCTCATCGACATTTTGACACCCATGAGAAATGGAGCTAGCGATCAGCAGTTGACAGAGCTTTTCAAGCTGGCGAACCAAAAAAGACAGCCATACAACAACCATTAAATAACGACAACGTAAAAACTACTTTTCACATTCTTAGTTTGGCGTGAGAGAGGGGACAAAAATGGAAATACGAACCTATAGAGAACTTGAATCGACTGATGGGCTTCTTCCATTGCTTGATCACGCCTTCCGCTGGACATTCAACAGGAGAAGCTTTGAACAAGTCGCCAAAATGGATCCAAGACTAAGAAACAGCCCGATTGGCTTCTGCAGCTTAGAGAACGGACACATAATCGGTTTCGTAGGCGTGATGGATATACCCACAAGAACCCTGAAGGGAAATGTAGAATGCGTTGGAGGAGTGTATGGCGTTGCCACTCTACCTGGACAGACCCGAAAGGGAGTCTGCACTGCCCTTTTTAAGAGAACACATGAGTACTTCAGAGAGAAAAGCTACCGCTTCTCTGTTCTTGGCACAAGTCACACGATAGTAGCATATGGACTCTATCGGAAGCTTGGATATACAGATCTGTTTGAAAGCCCAAGTGCCTACAAGCTGATAAAAACAAAGCAAACCAAGCTACCGGAAAAGAAAACAGTCAAACCGGATTTTGACAAAATGCTCAAAATATATAATGAACGAGTGACAGGCAAGACGGGCTTTGTTGTTCGCGATGCAGCATATTTCAAACTGTTAAAGAAAAACGAAGGATTCACCCAAAAAGAGTGCATAGTGGACAAGGAAGGATACATTCTGTTCAAGGAAGTTAAGGGAATGTGGGTGAACGGGATATGGATCAGAGAACTCGTTGCACTAAACACGAAGCAAATGAACAAACTGCTCGATAAGGTGGAAGTGAAGGCGAAGGAAATGGTCTATGATCGAGCCGTAATGGATGAAAACCTGCTTCGAGTCTATAGGTCGCGTGGCTACATGGTGCAGGAAAGAAGCCACGGCGTAATGATGGTAAAACCACTAGCTGCAAATGAAGATTTTGGAAAAGCATATGGCGACAGATTCTACATGACAGGCCTAGACTTCTTCTGAAACCTATTCCTACAAGTCTACTATTCTGGCTTCAATATTTTTTGTATCAAGCACAGCGATCGTCGGTTTTCCACTGAGGTAACCGCATACCTCGCCTGGATTCACTACCAATGTCTGTTCTCTTTTATATGTTTCAGCGTTGTGCGTATGTCCATGAACGATTATGTCAAAGCTGTCGCTGTCAATAAGGGATTTCAGAAGCTCTTTGTCGCTACCGTGCAACAAAACAACCTTCAGATCGTCAAAGTTCAGCTCTGAATAGTTGCCGCGTATTTCCAGCTTGTCGTTTTCGCCGAATCTTTGCTTCAGAAGCTCGTGATCACCGTCATTGTTGCCGAAAACGCCGATCAGCTTCATTCTAAGGTCTTTGAACTTGGGGATGACGAAAGGCGAGACGTAGTCGCCAGCATGAAGCACGATATCAACATTCTCATCGTTCAACCGTTTCACAGCTTTGTCAACCAAGGGCAAACAATCATGTGTATCCGAAATCAATCCAATCAGCAAAACGACTCACCATCTTCAGCATATCGTGACTTGAACAAATAAAACCTTTCCAGACTCTATCTGTCTTATAGAGATTCGTTCTAGATATGAGAACATTTTCGATATTCAGAAAGGCTTGACCCTCAGACATGGTTTTTCCTCTCGCGTACATTCTATGATGTACGCAGTAACGTTCAGCTCAAAGCCTGCGATAGTC
>JBGPAV010000093.1:0-4478 GCA_041480925.1 Bathyarchaeia archaeon
CTGAGCATGAGCTTTGATGAGGTTTATGATTCTGTGAAGCGACATTTCAAGATCCGCGTACGTTCTAGGCTGGCATTGATATTTGATTACAAGAGCTTCGAAGTCAGCTTATTCATGGATGGGCGTATGCTCATAAAGAATGTTGACAGCGAGAAGCTTGCTTTATCCGTTTATCGGGATATAATCAGGAAGCTTGGGGTCGCTAAATAAGCTATTTATTTGGGTGCCATCGCATATCTAGGTTGCCGGGGTGGCCGAACGGTTCAGGCGGTTGCCTGCAGAGCAGCTGTATATGGGTTCAACTCCCATCCCCGGCTCCATATTGAGTGTCTCATGACTGTTTATCGCAAGAATAGGGGCGTGTTTTTCTCCAAAAGGACAACCTTTGGGCTTTCGTTGACTTTGTGAAAGAAGACTTTAGTAATAGTTCATTATCGATATTCTTTCGTGATTTGTTGAAGTTTGGTATCGTCGTAGAAAAAGATGAAGATGGTTACTACATTGCCTCGGTTCCGGAACTACTTGGATGCCACACCCAAGCCAAAACCTTGGATGAATTGACGAGAAGAATTAAAGAAGCCATCCAAACCTATTTGGAAACCGAGGGAACAAGACGAAAAGAACGTATTGAGCTCGTTGGTTTTCAGTTTGTAGAGGTTCCAGTTCAATGAGCTTGAGCCTCCGCTAATGACAATCGAGACTGATTGCCATTGACAATTATATCTTCGCTCACGTAGGTTAGTGCAGTTTGAGCTTTTTTATAGCGGTCTTAAGACGTGCTTAGGCTGGCGTGTTTTTCAATTGATCTTGTGTGTGTACTTATATATTTGTATACATGTATACTCTTCTGGTGAGCTTGTGTGAGTGAAACGACAACTATTCGGGTTTCAAGAAGAACTTTGGAAGCTCTTGAGCGTTTGAGAGAGAAACTTCATGCTGAAAGTCTTGATGAGACGATACAGTCGTTAGTCAAGAAGCAGCGGAAAACCGTTTTGGACAAGAGTTTCAGCGTCGACAAGGACAGGATAGAATCATTCGCTGAGGAGGATCGTGGTGAAGATCGTAGTTGACGCTTACGCTTGGATTGAATTTTTCATAGGAAGCGACAAGGGCAAGAGGGTGAAGGATATTCTTGAACAGGCGGATGAGATCTACACGCCTGGCACGGTTATGGCTGAGATTGCTCGTAAGTATCTTAGAGAAGGAGCAGACGAAAAAACTGTACGAGCAAGATTGGAAGCAATAACTGCAGCATCAAGCATAACTGAGATAGACTGTGAAGTGGCGTTAGAAGCAGCAAACTGCTACATGCAACTTGTGAAAAGAGCAAGCTCGAGATTACGAACTCCGAGTCTTTTTGATGGTATTGTTTTGGCTTTCGGCAGACGGCTCAAGGCAAAAATACTCACCGGAGACGAGCACTTCAAGAATCTGCCAGAAACGCTATGGCTGGGCTAGGCAACCTAACCATTTAGAATACGTTTCACATTTTGGAAGTAGCTAAATGTTTTCTTTCTGATTATGTTAGAAGAAAGGTTTGGCACTTGTTCTTCAAGAAATTTGAGAGAGGTTGTTGGAGAGTTTTCGGTTCTGGAAGCTGCATTTACTCATTAGTCCACGTTGGATCATGTTTGGTGTCTTTGGC
Source organism: Bathyarchaeia archaeon (assembly GCA_041480925.1). Lineage (GTDB taxonomy): Archaea > Thermoproteota > Bathyarchaeia > Bathyarchaeales > Bathycorpusculaceae > JBGPAV01. Next base: position 1,646 of record JBGPAV010000093.1, read on the forward strand.
TCTTTTTTCGTATGCGTTTTGTTTCTTGAATGATCGGAGAGTCTTTGAGGTGTGTGTCTAGTCTCGAACAAGGTTCAGTTTGTGTGCTTGGAGAATGGCGTTTTTGGGGAGGGGGTTGTTTTTGCTTTTAATGGGTGGATGTTGATGCTTCGTTTCGTTAGTGGTTCGCTTTATTGCTGGGTTCTTATCAACATATTTTTTATACTATTTCATGCGAATAAGTAAGTCGTGAGTCTGAACACGTCAGATAGTTTTTCAGTATTCTATGTTCCTAGCTGTGAATGCCGTGCTGGAGGGTGGTGAGGGGTGACGAGAGGAAAGGCTTGGACGGTTGATGAGGAGTTGAAGCTTAAGGCGCTTCTTGAAGCCGGATTGCCTGTTCCGATTATCGCTACTAGGCTTTCGAAGACTGAGGTGGCTGTTGTTTTAAAGGTGAGTCGTCTCGGGTTAAAAGATGATAAAAAAGGTGAAAAATTATTATTATCATCATCTTCTGGCGAGTTGGAGTTGCCGGTTGAGTTGCCTACGGTTGAGGAGGCGGGGAAGATTCTTGGTGGGGCGCTGTTGGCTATGATGAGGCCGGGGGCGAGTAAGGAGGATTTGCGGAGGTGGAAGGCTGTGGCGGATGTGGCTTGGAAGTATAAGGAGTTCATGGCTGACTTTCTTGATTATCGGGCGTTGGAGGAGAAATATGTGGAGTTGAGGAAGAAGTATGAGGATCTGGGAGCAAAGAAGAATGGTGTTTCGGCGAGACGATTGGGATAGAGAAAATTCTAGAATCCGGTTTTCACTTCAGAAGATAGAGTTCAGCAACAGAGAGCATTTGCGGAGTTTTGTAGGCGATCCGTTGGGTTTCTGCAGGGGTGTTCTTTTTTTTGAGCCGACGGGTTACCAGACGGAGGTTGTCAAGCTTTTTGAGGAAAAACAGTTCATGGCCCTGAGGTGGTGCAGGCAGAGCGGAAAAAGCATGACGGTCTCAGCGCTGCTTCTATATTATGCGTTGACGCATCCCAAAAGCTCAATTGCGGTTGTTGGTCCAAGCTGGCGGCAGACGAAGCTTAACATTCGGCGGATGGCGGGGTTGCTGGAAAACGTGGGGGGCGACCAGTACTTTAAGCCGCGCAGGACAGCTATTCACTTCAAAAACGGGTCCGTTATTGAGGCTTATCCGAATAATCCTGACACCATTAGGGGGCCTACTTTGCATGTGGTTTGGTGGGACGAAGTGAACTTCACGCCAAATGACGCTGACTTGTATGACGCGATTCTCTTCACGCTAGGCACTACGGACGGCAAGTTGATAGCGACGAGTACGCCTTGGAACACGGATAGCGTGTTTTGGAAGATGTGCAATCACAAGGATTTCAGCGATTTTGCTCGAAGCCACGTTGGAGTTGACAAAGCCACGGCGCCGTCTGGGCCTCTTAAAGCAAACATCATTGACAAGATCAGGAAACAGTTTGCTGAAGACCCGTCCCGGTGGAAGAGGGAGATGGAGGCTGAATGGGCTGAGGATGACGACGTTTGGCTGCCCCAAAGCCTGATCATCAAGTGCATTGGAACCGAAAAGACATGCGGCAAAGACTTGGCGCTGTACAGTCCGGATGCGGGTCACAGAGGGCTTTTCTTCGCGGGGCTTGACTTTGCGAAGCACGGCGACTACACGGTGCTGTGCGTCGTCGAAGAGCTTGGCGGAAGGATCTTTTTGCGGTTCTGGAAGACGTGGAAGCTTGAGACACCCTATGCTAGCATAATAGGTTATGTGAAGGCGCTTCAGGATCGGTGGGACGGTTTCGAGAAGTTGAAAGCAGACCAGACAGGGATAGGGGATTACATAGTGGAAGACATGAAGAACAGCGGCATTCAGAATGTTGAAGGCGTAGCCTTCACGTCGCAGAGGAAGCAGGAAATGGCAAGTCTGCTCAAAGAACGGATGATGAACGGGCAGTATTTCTTTTCATATTTTACGTGGGAAACGCCCTATAGAAGCGAATACGTCGCCGAACTGAACATAGAGAAATTCAAGCTGATGAAGGATGGAACAGCAAGATTCAGCCACCCACAGGGAACACATGACGACACCTTCTGGGCTACAGCGCTAGCAGTTTCAGCAGCCACAGAAACAAAAACCGTAGACATACAAACCATGAGATTCGGCTAAACAAAAACACTATTCATGCACGCGCAAGGTCACGGACATAAGATTATATTATCCTTGTTTTAAAGTAATCCGAGGGGCGATTATATGTCTGGCAGTCTGAATGAGGTTTTGCCTGATCCCATAAGCGAAGAAGATGAGAAGATTGTGCTCGATCTCTTGAAGCGTAAAATGATGGTGATGGCAGACATTGCTGTTGAGCTCTTGCATGCTATGGAGAAACGTTTTGGTCCTCAAGCACGTGAGGTAGTTCGGGAAATGATCAAACATCAGGAGTTTGAGGCACGCCCGAACGCGGGAAAACCAGAGACAGATCTTCGATTTTTGTACAATGGTTGATAAGGCCGCGGCGGGCACTCATAAATTGAAGAAGGTCATAGATGAGCCGGACCGTGTAGGTTACCAAATCACCAGATGCATGTACGCGGAGATCTTTCGTGAACTGGAGGAACCTGAACTGGGTTTGATAATGTGTGCAATAGATGGGCCATGGGTCAAATCCTACAACCCAAGCCTAGCATTCAGAAGAACCAAGACACTAATGCAAGGTGAAAAAGCCTGCGACAACACCTACTATGTGGAGTAGTTGCTCCAATCTGAACGCCAGCTTGGCACGATTGATGTCTAGAACTGTTATTTTGGGTTTGGGATAAAACTTTACCCCAACCAACCAAA
>JBGPAV010000094.1:0-4455 GCA_041480925.1 Bathyarchaeia archaeon
GCAACGAATTGCTATGGCAGCCGCCTTGGCAAATGATGCACCTGTTATCTTGGCAGACGAGCCTACAGGCGAATTGGACACGGTGAACGCAAAGATCGTCGTAGACTATTTGGTAAAAATAAACAGGGAACTTGGGAAGACTATAATAATGGTAACACACGACCCAAGCGTTGCACGAGCAACTAACAGGATACTTCGCATTGAAGACGGCGTTATAAAAATGGCATTGACTCCGTCAGAAGCGATAACCGAAGAGAAGGCAGTGTCGTACACCGATCAACTGCGCGGAAGGCTAGTTGAAATACAGGCTCAACTGAAGCAGCTTGACAGCGACTTCAAAACGGGAAATATAACCGGAGACGACTACGTGGCGAAAAGGCAGAGTCTCAAGCAGATAGAGACCAGCTTGCGAGAAGAACTGCAGAGAATGGGCATAGTAACCTAACTTACGTCTTCAGCAATTCAGCACATGCCAATTTGTCCCGTGTTTCTTACTTCAAGTACGGTAAAAGCGCCGCCGATAGGACTTGAACCTATGACCGACTGGTTAACAGCCAGCCGCTCTACCGGGCTGAGCTACGGCGGCTCAAATTCAAACTGTAACAGCTTTCAGTTTTATAGTGCTATTTAAGCTTAGTTATCTGCGGCTTCATTTCATCCGTATGTTTGGTTTTTTTCTTCTGCCTAGAAAGATGTATATGTTGGATTCTGCAATTAGGTTGAAAGATCATTGGAGAGTTAAGATAATTGAAGAAGATATTGGAAGTCAGGTGGCACGGCAGAGGTGGGCAAGGCGCATGGACAGCCAGCGAGCTTCTGGCACGGGCAGCCATTTCTGAAGGAAAATACATTCAGTCTTTCCCCGAGTTTGGACCAGAGCGCATGGGTGCGCCAGTGACGGCTTTTACGAGAATAAGCAATGAGCCGATACAGCTGCACTGTGCAGTGTATAATCCGGATGTTGTGGCTGTTCTCGATCCGACCTTGCTGAAATCAGTAAGAGTGGCTGATGGTTTGAGCGACGAAGGCGGAAACATCATTGTGAACACTAAGGAGGCTCATGCAGAAATCAGGAAGCAGCTGGGTTCTGACAAGGGTAAGCTTTGGACGGTGCCAGCTACGGAGATCTCGATAAAAGTCTTGGGAATGCCAATAACGAACACGGCTATGCTGGGCGCTGTGGCACGTGTCACCGGGATAGTCAGTCTAGAAACGATTGAGACAATGGTTAAGGCCCGTTTTAGACCTGATGTTGCTGAGAAGAATTTTGCAGTTGTGAAAGAGGCTTATGAGGGGGCAATGTCTGAATGAGTTCTAAAGAGAAAGGTTGGAAGGAACTATCGCTAGCAGGCGTTTGCTGGAAGTCAAGTAAGACTTACCTTACTGGAGACTGGAAGACTTACCAGCCAGTTAGAGACCTAGAGAAATGCACAAAGTGCTTGTTATGCACGATCTTTTGCCCAGATGGCGCCATACACTGGAAGCCTGAGAAAGGCGACATCGAGTTTGACATGAGCTTCTGCAAAGGCTGCGGCATTTGCGCAAACGAGTGCCCGACAAAAGCGATCACTATGAAGATTTAGAAATGGAGGATGTCGAAAGTGAAGAATGTTGCTAAGCAAGAAGTTATGGGCTTGAACGGCGATGAGGCTGTTGCCTATGCTGCGAAACAGTCAGATGTTGACGTTGTGGCAGCCTATCCCATTACTCCGCAGACCATAATTGTTGAAAAATTCAGCGAGTACGTGGCCAATGGTGAAGTGAACACCGAGTTCATGTGCACCGAGTCTGAGCACAGCGCTATGACCGCGTGCCTCGCAGCTGCCGCTACGGGAGCTAGAACCTTTACTGCTTCTGCTTCCGCAGGCTTGGCATTAATGCATGAGATGCTTTTCGTGACTTCAGGATGTCGGGCACCAGTGGTGATGGCTGTGGCGAACAGGGCTCTGTCAGCACCATTGAACATTCATGGCGATCACTCTGACACTATGGCACAGCGTGACAGCGGCTGGATACAAATCTACGCCGAGAACGCACAAGAAGTCTACGACTCGATATTCCAAGCTTTCAGAATCGCAGAACACCTAGATGTCCAGTTGCCAGTCATGGTTGGATTGGACGGCTTTACGCTGAGCCACACGCTGGAAAACGTGAAGGTTCTTGAAGATGAAGCAGTCAAAGGTTTTGTTGGCACTCGCCAATTGCCCAATGTGATGACTCATGAGGGCAAGACAGTTCCTTACAGGTTGGATCCAGAGAATCCGATGACTATGGGACCTGTGGCGCTGCCGAACTATTATTTCGAGTTCAAGCGCCAGCAAGAAGAAGCGATGAAAAACGCTTTGAAAGTAATCTCGCAAGTTCACGATGAATATGGGCAGTTGAGCGGTAGACATTATGGTAATGGCTTGGTTGAAAAGTACAGGCTTGACGATGCGGAAATAGTGATCGCGTGCGTGGGCTCAACTGCAGGAACCGTGAAAACGGTCATAGAGGACCTCAGAGCCGAAGGCGTCAAAGCGGGTTTGCTTCGGATTCGCACGTTCAGACCGTTCCCGGCTGAAGAGATCGCAAAGGCTTTGGGCAAAGCGAAAGCTGCTGCAGTAATGGACAAAAGCATGAGCTTTGGCGGAAACGGTGGAGCAGTCTTCCACGAGACGCGCCATGCACTGTACGACTCGCAGAATCATCCTTACTTAGTGAACTATATTTACGGGTTGGGTGGAAGAGACATAAGTCCAAGCCAGATACGCAAGGTCTACGAAGACCTGCAAAAGATCGCTCAGACAGGCAAGGTTGAGGAGAAGATACGTTACATTGGATTGAGGGAGTGAAAGGAGGAATAGATGAATGAGTAATTTTGCTGAAGGAAAATTCACCATAAAAGACATCGCCGAGAAACCAGACCTATTCATGTCAGGACACAGAGCGTGTGCAGGATGTGCCGCACCAACCGTACTCAGACTGATCATGAAGGCGACGAGAGGGCCGACAATAGTGACGAATGCAACTGGGTGCATGGAGGTTTCTTCGACAATTTATCCGTTTACGTCATGGGCTACGCCGTGGCTTCACACCGCATTCGAAACAGCAGGCGCAAATGCTGCAGGAATAGAGTCGGCATTGAAGATTCTTAGAAAGAAGGGACGCATCAAAGACGAGAAAATAGATGTTATTGCCTTTGCAGGAGACGGAGGCACCTACGACATCGGAATACAGGCGCTTTCAGGAGCCGTTGAACGTGGCCACGACTTCATGTACGTGCTTTACGATAACGAGGCTTACATGAACACAGGTATTCAGAGAAGCGGCGGAACACCTTACGGAGCATCTACAACAACTTCTCAGGCTGGCTCAGTTGTTCCAGGCAAGCTGGAACACAAGAAGCCGATAGCTGACATTATGGTGGCTCACGATATACCGTATGCGGCAACAGCATCAGCGTACTATTGGAAGGACCTTGTTCAAAAGGCAAGAAAAGGCATCGAAGTCGATGGACCAGCGTTTCTGCACGTGTTTGCACCATGCCCGAGAGGTTGGCGCAGCGATCCAGCGAAATCAATAGAGCTTTCAAGACTTGCCGTGGAGACTTGCATCTTTCCACTGTGGGAAGCCGTCAACGGCGAATACCAACTGTCCACGCCCAGCAAGGTCATAGCTCTGGCTCCGCAAAAGAAGAAACCAGTGAAAGAGTACCTGCAGACACAGGGACGCTTCAGACACTTGTTCACGCCGAAGTTCGAGAAAATGGTTGACCAAATCCAACAGCAGACAGACGCACGTTGGCAAAAACTTCTCAAGAAATGCGGAATGACGCAGTCAGCGAAGACAGCGTAGATTCCTAAACTTTATTTTTTTCGCCTTTTCTATAATGCTTGAATAGGTGAAACAGTCTTGAGAATAGTTCTTATGGACGAGAGTTCAGAGAGGATTTTCTGGGATCATGTAAACCGGGATCCGCTCAACTACTATTTCTTCATTTTTGACTTGAAACAGCGAAGAGATCAAACCAAGATCATGCTTGCCATGGAAGAAGAAAACATCCAGGGATTGATGTTGGTTTACAGGGATCAGGTTGTTCAGTTGAGAGGAAACCGTGAAGCTGTGAAACTGCTGTTGGATAGTCTGAGTTTGGAGAAGGTTGAGATGCAAGCTCCCCTAGACTGCGAAGATCTTGTACTCAGCAAATATCGCCCAAAGCTTAGGGAAGAAATGATGTTGATGTATTTGAAGAGAGGTAAAGAAGACATTCAAGTCAGCACCGCTCCAATGAAGCTTGGAGTTGAGGATGCGGAACAGATTCTCGAACTGATGAGGAGAGCCGATCCAACATGGTGGGGCGATATTCAGAGGGAGTTTGTCCAGAAAACGTTGAAAGAAGCTGTCTGTGTTGGAATAAAACAGGACAGCAAGCTTGTATCATTAGGCATAACTCGCTTAATGTCGTTCGGAAGC
>JBGPAV010000095.1:0-4363 GCA_041480925.1 Bathyarchaeia archaeon
CCATTAGCGAGATTATTACTTCATCTTGTTTTCCGAGGTTTCGGAAACCCCATGAGTAGGCGACGAGGTTTATTGCCTCTGTTGTGCCTCTGACAAAAACTGTTTCTTCCATACCTTTGGCGTTGATGAATTGGGCAACTTCCTCATGGGCCTTCTCGTACAGTTCTGAGGCTTCTTGCGAAAGCGTATGAACTGCTCGATGGACATTCGCGTTATGATTTTCATAGAAATCTTTGACAGCCTCGATCACTTGTTTTGGCTTCTGTGAAGTTGCTGCGTTGTCAAAATAAATAAGCGGGTGTTCGTTCACTTTGCGGTTCAAAATTGGAAAGTCTAGGCGAATTTTGTATGGATCTAACATTGTTTCTCTGCCGTCTTCATTCTTTTGGAGAGAACTTTCGCAAGCTCTTCTTCTTCCAAGGCTTGTTTCTCTTCATAGCTGAGCTCTTTCTGTAACCAGTCAGGTGACACGTTTTTGCTAGTAAAGTATTTTCGTATAGCTCTTTTGAGCGCTCCAACTGCAAGTATGCCGCAGTGGAACTTGACACTTGGCAAACCACCTACCGCTTCGGCTACGCTTTTCCAAGTGATTTTCCATGCTTCTTCCAGACTTTTCCCTTTGATAATCTCTGTGACTATACTGGAGGTTGCGATGTTTGCAGCGCAACCATAACTTTCGAATGATGCCTTTTCGATCATGTCTTTATCGTTGATTTTCAGGTAGAAGGTTATCATATCTCCGCACAGGGGATTGCCAGCTATAGCAACGACAGTGGCATCTTCCATTTTTCCCAGATTCTTGGGGTTTTTAAAGAGTTCGAGCACTTTCGGATTGTATGGCAAAGGCATGCGTGACATGTTTATTCTGCTCCTGTAGAGCCTGTGATTCCTCTTATTCTTTCCACGGCTTTTGGAATAACTTCTAGGACGTAGTTTATGTCCTCTTCGGTATTGTAGCGCGTGACTTTCATAAGTATGCTGCCATGGGCTTCGTCAAAATGCCTTCCCAGAGCGACGAGAACATGGCTCGGCTGTAAAAGTCTTCTGGTGCAGGCGCTTCCGCTTGAAACATAAATGCCCTTCAAACTCAGTTCTATCGTAAGAGCTTCGCCTTCGCATTTCAGGAAGCTTATGTTGACGTTGTCTGGAGCTCTTTTGTCGCCTTTCGGCCCGTTAAGCTTGACCTCAGGTATTCCTTCGGTTATGACATCAATGAGTTTGTCGCGGAGCCTTCGCATGTGCTGAGTGTTTTCGTTGAAGTTTTCGAAGGCGAGTTCAGATGCTTTTGTGAAGCCGACAATTGCCGGCGTGTTTTCTACTCCTGGCCAGAGCCGCTGTGTCCCTATTTGGCCTTCCAGTATTTTTTCCACGTTTATTCCTTCTTTTATGTAGAGGGCACCAATTCCTCTTGGTCCCTGGATCTTGTAGCTGCTTATTGTTGCCAAGTCTACGTTTAGGTCTTGTAAGCTGAATGGGATTTTGCCAAAGGCGTCTGACGCGTCGGTGTGGAAAAGCGCGTGGGAGTTCTTGTCTTTAACAATCTCCAGTGCTTCTTTAATTGGCTCGATTGTTCCGATTTCATTGTTCACTGTAGCAAGGCTAACAAGGACTGTTTCACTGTCTATTGCAGCTTCTAATTTCTCAAGGTTTATGAAACCTTCATCGTCAACAGGTATCTTGATGACTGTAAAGTCTCGTTTCTGAAGCATCTCTATGGCTTGCAGGACGCTTATCGGTTCGATTTCTGAGATTATAATTTTCTTGCCTTTGTCCTTCATTGAAAGCGTTGCGCCCAGTAGCGCTAGGTTGTTGGCCTCTGTCTCCCCCGGTACAAAGTTTACCTCTTCAAGCGTTTTGCATTCCAGAAAAGCAGCCATTTTCTGGGCTGACTCCATTATCGTCTCGAAAGCTTCCCAACCCGGCTTGTGTGTTAACGTTGGATTTCCGTAGGCACGTTGGCTGTAGTATGGGAGCATGGCGTCTATGACTTCTTTGGGTGTGATGCTGGAGTTTTCGTTGTCCAGATAGACTTCTCGCGTCAAGCCTTCATGCGCCTTGAGCAGTTCCTTGACATTTTCAATCAAGCTTAACCGATCCTTTGTGAGAACAGTCTTCCTGAGCGTTTAGTATCCCGAATCTTATAGAAAAGCGTACCTTAAGAAACAGAAGTTTCTGCATGCGTAACGTTTTAAGTTGTTATTGTCGTAACTGTTTCTGTGGATTGGAAGATAGGCGCATTTCAGTGAAGATAACGGATTTGTCAATTCCAGATTCTGTCAAGGAGATAATAGTCAAGTCTGGGATTGCTGAGCTTTATCCACCACAGGAGGAAGCAGTGAAAGCCGGAGCGCTTGAGGGAAGAAATCTGGTTTTAGCGAGCCCGACAGCTTCAGGGAAGACTCTAGTTGCTGAACTGTGCGCACTTAAGCATGTTTTGGAAGAAGGCGGGAAGATTATCTATCTTACTCCGTTGAGGGCTTTGGCGAACGAGAAATTTGATGAGTTCAGAAAGTACACGGTTCTGGCAAAATCTGACGGTCGACGCGTTAGAGTAGGCATAAGCACAGGTGATTTTGACAGCACAGATTTCTGGCTGGAAAGATACGATGTTATAATTACGACTAATGAAAAGGCTGATTCCCTTCTGCGTCATCGAGCGAAGTGGATGGACGAGATTTCGCTGGTGATTGCTGATGAAGTGCATTTGCTAAATGACGCGAAACGGGGACCCACGTTGGAAGTTGTCTTGGCGAGACTGATGCAGGTGAACCCGGAAATACAGATTCTAGCCCTCAGCGCCACGATAAACAACGTGGACGAGATCGCTTCATGGCTGAAAGCTGAACATGTTACGACAGAGTGGCGGCCGGTTGCGCTGAAAGAAGGAGTGCTCTTAAATGACGAGATACGGTACAAGGATGGCGACGCGCGCAAGATTGAGAAGAGAACGAAGGATTCCGCCATCAATTTGGCGCTGAACACGATAAAGTCTGGTGGACAAGCTTTGGTTTTTGCGTCAACTCGAAAGAACGCAGTGTCTTTGGCGAAGAAGTTTGCAGGTGAGATTGAGGAGACACTTTCTATGCCTGCGAAACGTTCGTTGGAACATGAAGCAGACAGGATTCTGGCCACTGGTGAGAGAACGAGGATAAGCGAGTCTCTTGCCGAGCTTGTCAAGCTTGGAACAGCCTTTCACCACGCTGGGTTGGGCAGTGGACACCGTAGAATAATCGAGGACGGATTCAGAGCGGGAAAAATCAAAGTCCTGACAGCTACGCCTACTTTGGCATTTGGCGTGAATTTGCCGGCGAGAACGGTTATTGTTCAGGATTACAGGCGGTTTGAAGCTGGTTATGGGTATTATCCTATCAGCGTTTTGGAGTACAAACAGATGGCCGGAAGGGCAGGCAGACCGAAGTATGACAAGTGCGGTGAAGCCGTTTTACTGGCGAAGACATCTGACGAAGCTGACTACCTGCTAGAGAGCTATATTCTGGCGCGTCCAGAACGTATCTGGTCCAGGCTTGCCGTTGAGAGGATTATGCGGTCACATGTGCTAGCAACGATAGCGGCGGATTTTGCTCACTCAGAACATGGGCTTTACGAGTTTTTCGGCAGAACGTTCTATGCACACCAGTATGATACGGATGCGATTAAGGGTTTGATTGCGAAGATTCTGAAGTATCTTTATGATGAGGACATGATTGAGGTTTTCGGCAACGACGTGAACGCCACAAGGTTCGGCAAGAGAGTGAGCGATCTGTACATTGATCCTGTTTCAGCAGTGATCATCCGCGACTCTCTTACTAAACGTAAGCCTGTCTGCTTTACTGATCTGAGTTTTCTGCACGTGATTGCTCACACGCCTGATATGGGTCCAGTTTTGAGACCTTACGCACAGGAGATTGATGAAGTTGCTCTTTTCATGGAGCAGCATAAAGACGAGTTTCTGGCAGACCTTCCAGACGAGTGGGAAGATAGAATCGCCTATGAAGGATTTCTGGGCGAGGTCAAGACAGCGATGACTTTACAAGCCTGGGTTGAAGAAATGAGTGAAGATCAGCTTATTGAGAAATTCAGAGTTCAGCCAGGCGACCTGTACAGGACGATTGAGAATGCGAAGTGGCTTCTTCATGCGACACATGAGCTGGCGATGCTCTTTGGAGAAAAAGAGACGTTGCCATTAATCCATGAGCTTGAAACCCGCGTGGAGAAAGGCGTCAAGAAAGAATTATTGCCACTGGTGAAGCTGGAAGGAGTAGGCAGAGTTCGAGGGCGCATCATTTTCAACGCAGGATACAAGGCAATAGAAGACATCAAACATGCACCACTTGAGAACTTGACTAATCTTCCAGCCATAGGG
>JBGPAV010000096.1:0-4363 GCA_041480925.1 Bathyarchaeia archaeon
AGCCTGCATCTGAGCCGCCATTTCCTTTATGATTTCAGCGAACTTGACGCCTTCAGCAGCAGAGACGTACTCAACGCGGAACCTTTCTGGGCTCATGCCAAGCTTCTGCAGCATCGGAGCCAAAGCATCCATCCTAGCTTTCATCTTGTAGTTCCCGCTGATGTAGTGACAATCGTATGGTAAGTGACAAGCGCCAACCAGAACCATTCCGGCGCCCTGTCGGAAGGCTTCAAGCACGAAGTCTCTGTCAACTCTTCCCGAGCACATGACGCGAATAGGCCTGATAATAGGCGGATACTCGAACCTGCTTGTGCCAGCCAAGTCAGCGCCAGCGTAGCTACACCAGTTGCATAGAAAACCCAGAATCTTGTCCTCAGGACCTGTTTCTAACGCTGCCTTTATCTGCGACATGATCTGCACGTCAGTGAAATGTTTCTGCGTGATCGCGTCTGCAGGACATTCAGCGACGCATGTTCCACAACCATGGCACATGGCAGTGAAAACCTCAGCAACCTGTCCCTCAGGAGCCCTAACCGCTCCATATGGACAAGCCTTCGCGCAGACACCGCACTTCACCTTAGTATTACGGCATTTGGCAGCATCAACAGCCGCCACAATAGGCTCAATCTTCCACTTCGGCTGAGAAAGAATAGTGGCTGCACGAGAAGCCGCACCCATACCCTGAGACACGCTGTAAGGCACATCCTTAGGCCCCTGACAGCCACCAGCAACAAACACGCCGTCAGAAGGCGTGTCAATCGGCTTCAGCTTCGGGTGACTCTCCATAAAGAACCCGTCACTGCCGCGGCTAATGTTGAAGACTCTGGCCACCTCCTCCGAGCCTTGCGCTTGAACTGCCGCAGTAGCCAAGACCACCATGTCACTCTTGACTTCGACAGCTTCACCATTCTCCTTCTCGGCAGAGACGACAAGCTTCTTCGTCGCAGGATCTTCAGCAACTTTTCTGTTTGTCAGTTTCACACGGATGAAATTAACTCCGATGCTCTGGGCTTTTCTGAACAGTTCCTCGTAGCCTTTCCTATTAGCCCTCATGTCCGTGTAAAACACGTTGATCTTCAGCTTGTCGCCATATTTTTCTTTGAGGAAAACAGCGCTTTTCAAGGTGAGCATGCAGCAAAAGCCGGAACAGTATTCAAACTTGTTAATGTCACGCGAACCCACACATTGAATGTAAGTGATGCCCTCAGGCACCTTGCCATCAGATGGCTTCCAAAGCTCGCCAATCACCTGCGTTCCCGAATCTATTATCCGCTCAAGCTGCAACGCCGTTACGACATCTTTGTACTTCCCGAATCCATAGTTCTGCAGGTCAGCTGGCTCGTAAATATCGTAGCCCGTTGCGACGACTATGCAGCCTATTTCAAGCCGTTGTTCCAGAGGCTTCTGTTCAAAGTCCACTGCGCCAACTGGACAGATCTCTTGGCATCTCTTGCAGCTTCCATCCTTGAAGTATAAACATGTGTCTTTATCGATGGTGTAAGTGGCAGGAGTAGCATTTGGGAAGGGAATGTATATCGCCTTTCTTGTTCTTACACCTGCGTCAAACTTGCTGGGCACTTCTACAGGACAGACCTCACTACATTTGCCACAGCTGACGCATTTATTCTCATCAACAAACCTCGGCTTCCTCAACACTTCTGCCTTATAGCTTCCGATGACTCCTTCAACTTTTTTGACCTCGGAATAAGTCAACAGCTTGATATTCGGATGAACGGCTGCCGCGCCTATCCTCGTGGCGACACACGAAAACCTTGGACAATGGATTTGCTGGGGACAGTTGGAACACTCGAAAACAGGAAAAGTCCTGCCCAGCTGAGCCATATGACCGCCAATAATTTCCGCCCTGTCAACCAAATACACTTGGTAACCCATCTCAGCAAGATCCACAGCAGCGCTTGCACCGGCAACACCTGCACCGACCACTAAAGCTCTGTTAGTGACGGGAACTTCGATAACGTTCAAAGGTTCAAGAAGCTTGACTTTAGCAACAGCCATCTTGACAAGTTCTTTCGCCTTTTCAGTGGCTTCTTTCGGCGTTCCCTGGTGGCACCAAGATGAAAACTCGCGAATGTTCGCCATCTCGTAAAGGAACGGGTTCAAACCTGCCTCTGAAACTGTTCGGCGAAAAGTAGGCTCATGCATCCTCGGAGAGCAAGCAGCAACAACCACACGATTCAGCTTGTAGTCTCTGACGCCCTTACGTATCTCTTCTTGGCCTGGATCAGCACACGTATAGCGGTTTGTCTTGACGTAAACCACTCCAGGCAACGTGCGTGCATATTCAGCAACGTCTTCAACGTCAACGGTGCCAGCAATGTTCAGACCGCAGTAGCATACGAAGACGCCGACTCGTGGCTCCTCTGTCTTCTGAACTGTCTCTTGCTGGCTCATGCTTTCGCCTCCTTCTGCAAAACCGCACCTATCTGAGCCGCGATCTGCTTGTCAGAGTAATTAGGCATAGTAATCGCATCCATGGGACAGGCAGAACAGCAGATTCCGCAGCCACGGCACAGGCCTTCAGTGACCCTAGCCAGCTGCTTATCACCAACTTTCTCCACATTAATAGCATGATAGCCACATGCAGATTCACAGATCTTGCATCCACTGCACAGATCCTCGTTGACCTTGGCAACAAGAGGCTCAACAATCCAGAAGCTTTTGTTCAAAACAGTGGCAGCTTGAGCCGCAGCGGCGCTTCCCTGAGCCACACTGTAAGGAATGTCTTTCAAACCTTGACAAGCGCCAGCAAGAAAAATTCCCGGCACATCCGTGTCTGTCGGCCTAATCTTGGGCTGACATTCAACATAGAAACCGTCTTTGCCCACGGGTATGTTGAGGATTTTGGCCAGTTCAGAAGCGGTGTTATGAGGGATAGCGGCGTTTGCCAGCACAACCATTTCGACTTCGGCTGAAACAGGTTTGCCGTCTTCTGTCTCACCTGACACGGTGAGATTCTTGGTCTGCGGATTCTCAGTTACTTGACGATTCTCCAGCTTCACGCGGACAAATTTGACTCCGGACTTCAGTGCTCGGTTGTAGAACTCCTCATAGCCTTTGAAGTTGCTGCGCATGTCGTTGAAAAACACGTAAACCTCAATTGCGTCCTTGTACTTCTCTTTAAGCATAACCGAGTGCTTCAGAGTGTACATGCAGCAGAAGCTTGAGCAATACTCGTATTTGTTAACATCACGCGAACCAACACATTGGATGAAGGCAATGGAGTGCGGCTTTTGTCCATCAGTAGCTCGCACAACTTTGCCACCTGTCGGTCCCGCAGCCAAAATAAGTCTTTCAAACTCCAAAGCCGTGAACACGTTATCATATTTTCCGTATCCTGTCCACTTCAGTTCTTCAGGATTAAACATGCCGTAGCCTATGGTAACTATTATTGCGCCTACGTTGACTTCGATTTCCTCGGGTTTCTGGTCAAAGTTTATGGCTTGTCTCGCGCCGCATGCATCTACGCATTTGAAACATTCAATGCAATAATCCCTGTTGATCGTGTAGATAAGCGGAACAGCCTGATCGTAAGGAACAGAGATAGCCTTTCGCACGCCCAAGTACATGTCCGCATAATTAGGATACTCAATTGGACAGGCGTCCTTGCATTCACCGCAACCTGTGCAGTTCTCATCTATCACGTATCTCGGGTTTTTTCTGATCTTCACGTTGAAGTTGCCGACATATCCATCAACTTTAAGGACGTCGGCAAAAGAGATTATCTCGATGTTGGGATGCCTTCCAACATCTACCATTTTTGGACCTTCGATGCATATGCTGCAGTCCAAGGTTGGAAACGTCTTGTCCAGAAGCGCCATGTAGCCGCCTATTGTCTCGGTCTTCTCAACCACGTACACCTTGAAACCCATGTCTGCCAAATCCAAGGCGGCGTTGATGCCAGCTATTCCGCCTCCGATAACCATGACCTTCTTCGTGATTGGCAGTTCAATAGGCTTCAGGGGTTCAAGCAGTCTAGCTTTTGCCACAGCCATTCTCACAGTGTCTTTGGCTTTTTCTGTTGCCTCTTTAGGCGCAGTTTGATGACAGTAAGAAGTAAATTCCCGTATGTTTGCCATCTCGAAAAGCCATGGGTTCAGCTCAGCCTGCGAAACACAACGCTGGAAAGTCGGTTCATAAAGTCTCGGCGAGCAACCGGCAACAACTACGCGATCAAGTTTGTTCTCCTTTATCGTGGCGACAATTGCGTCTTGACCCTGACGACTACAAGGATAATCCATGTTCTCAGCAAAAACCACGTTAGGAAGAGTCTGGGCATACTTGGTTAGATCGTTAACATCTATGACCGAAGCTATAGCTGAACCACATTGGCAAACAAATACGC
>JBGPAV010000097.1:0-4358 GCA_041480925.1 Bathyarchaeia archaeon
GACACACAGGGATGAAATATAAAACCATCCAAAAGATATAGAATGAATTGAAAATGGTTTTGAGATTCAAAAATGTTGAGGGAGTTAAGCGTTTTCGTGGCGCGCGATTTCTTTTACTGGCTCCAGCTCGTGCACTCTGGTTTCGATGAACTCGGCGACCTTTTCTTGGCTGTATCTCTTTTCTTCTTCTTGTTTCTGCAGCTGTTCCTTGATCGTTCTTAGGACTTTTTCAACATCAAAAGGTTTCATGATATACGCATCTGCCCGTCTGTTCACAGCATCGATAGCGTTCTGCAACGTTGGATATCCGGTTATGATTATTTTCCGAATTCTCGGAACGGTGTCTCTTATTCGCAATAGGAGATCAGTTCCATCCATGTCTGGAAGTCGTATGTCGATTAGCGCTACGTTGTAGAATTTTCTCTTTGTGGCCTCTATTGCCTTCCTTGCAGTGCCTACAGATTCCACTGTATAGCCTTCATCTTCAAGTATTGCCACCAGCACTTTTCTTATGTTCTCGTCGTCGTCAACAATGAGGATTCTGGCATTTTCACCCATATCATTTCACCTCCTTCTTCTTGCTTCCTTGGTTCAAATGGAAGAATGACTGTGAAAGTAGTGCCCTTTCTGTTCGTGCTTCTTGCGCAAATCATACCGCTGTGTGCTTCTATGACTCGCTTGCAAATAGGAAGCCCAAAGCCCATTCCCTTTGCCTTCGTTGTAAACAGTGGAGTCCAAAGTTTCTGCACTGTCTCCTTTGACATGCCTAGTCCCGTGTCTGAAAATGTAAATTCTACCGAACTCTCTAGCTCTTTACTCTCAATTGTAAGGGTTCCGATTCTTGGCATGGCGTCCACTGCGTTCTTGATAATGTTGACGAATGCTCTCTTGAGCTTCTCAAGATCAACTTTCAGTTTAGGCTCGCTTTTCGTCAAGTCTTTTAGCCGGACATGTTTTGGAATCTCGACAAGCAATAAAGCCTCTTTCACAATTGATCTAGGATCATTCTCGGTCAGATCTAGTTTGATTTCTCTAGAGTAATCCAGAAGATCATTTATGATTTTGTTGGAGTAGGAGATGTTTTTCTCGACAAGTTCAAGCATCTCCAAGATTTTTCTAGCACCCTCCGATTTCAGCTGTTTCTTTATGTAGTATGTTGCGCCAGCAATGCTTGTCAGCGGATTTCTAAGATCGTGACCGACCATACCTGCAAGCTCGCCTATGACTGCCAGTCTCTGAGCCTTGAGGAGCTGCTCTTGAGATTCTCTGAGTTCCCTAGTTCTCTCTCCAACTTTCTGCTCAAGCATTTCTTGGGCTTCCCGGAGTCCCTCTATCAGTTGAGCGTTTTCGATTACTATTGCTGCCTGATGCAAGAAGAGTTCCAATGGAGCAATTGATTCTCCACATGGTTTGCGGCCGTCGACTGGATCGTCCATGCTTAATATTCCCACAGTCTTGCCTTCAGGTGTACGCAGCGGCGCATAGAGCATGTCTTGAGGATGCCAATCCACCATTTCTTTCTCAGAAAGCCTGCTAGGAACGCCCGCGTAGGTTGTCGCTTCATCAAGTGGTGCGTTACGTGCAACACCATGAACATTCTCCCTTATCCATGGGTCAACCCAGGGCAAATAATAGAATTCGCCAATTTTGAATCGCACAAAATCCGGTCCAAGTCGTTCTCGCCAAACATGGCCCGGCGCTTTTCTTTGTCTCAGAAGCTTGTTTTCTTCTCTGGTGAGACCTGCAGTAACAAGGTCTGTTCCTTCTAGGTTCTCATTTCTCAGTGAGATTACGACTCTTTTCCATCCAAACATTTGAATGGCTTGAGCAATAACTTTTAGTCGCTGATGCATTTCATTGGCGTGCATGATTTCCGTCGTATTCTTCATCAAGCACTCTAGTTTCTTGCGAATTTCTGACAGTTGGAATTGTCTTCTCAAATTTGTTATGGCGATGGCGGCGTGTGAAGACAAGATTTCGAAGAGCTCTCGGTCATTTCCGTCAAAAGCAGCTAGTTTCTTGCTTTCAACGTTTAGAACTCCGAGAACTTTGCGTCCTACTTTGATGGGAACTGCAAGCTCTGAGAGGATTTTTTCTCCGCCTTTTACGTATGTCTTTTCTTTTCTGACATCTGACACGATTATGGGCTTTCCTGTTCTCGCCACTCTTACAGTTACACCTTTTTCTCCATCTAATGACAACACTAACCCAAGTTCCTCTGAATACCCATGATGAGCAACTAGTCTGAGGCTTTTTCCTTCAACTACAAGTATCGATGCATACTCAAATCCGAGAAGCTTCTCCATAGCACTCTGTGTTAGTTTGTATATATCTTCCAGACTCTCTGTCATGTTTAGACTTTGACCATATTCGTTCAACGCTGAGAGTATCTTCTGTTTTCTAAGATTTGTCATGGCAATTGCAGCATGCGAAGCCAGTATTTCAAGCAGTTTCCTCTCATCTTCCCCGAATAAAGTTGGTTTCTTGCTTTCAACGTTCAAGACGCCTAGAACGTGATTCCTTGCTTTGATTGGAACAGCAAGTTCAGATCGTACTCCTTCTCCACCCTTCACATACGCCTTGTCTTGACGTATATCTGAAACAGAAACAGATTCGCCTGTTCGTGCCACGCGCACGGTTATGCCTTTTTCTCCGTCCAGCGGTAGTTTGAGCATCAAATCTTTTGAGTGGCCTCGGTGAGCTACCAGTTTGAGCATTTTTCCCTCAACGATGAAGACATCAGCGAATTCAAATCCGAGGCTTTTTTCCATGGCATCCAAGATGAGCTTGTATATTTCGTCGCTGTTTTTTGTCATGCTCAGATTCTGCCCATATTTATTCAAAGCCGACAGTCTCTCTTCAAAACGGATCCGTTCCTTCTCCATTTTCTTGTGTTCGGTTATGTCTAAGATTTGAGCGATGGCTCGCAGATTTCCCTGTTTGTCATGCACTAGTGATGGTCTGAGCTCCACGTTCCTTATCTCACCATTTTTGCGGACTACTTTTGCTTCATACTTTGAGGGCGCTTTTTCGCCTCTTTGTCTGCGGAGATGTGTTTCTTCAACTTGATTTTTGCTGGTTTCATCAAGGAATTCTCTGTAGTCATGTCCGACAATTTCCTTTTTTAAATAGCCGCCAAGACGAGCTGCTTCGTTGTTTGCATAAATAATTTTGAAGTCGCTGTCTGCGATTATGATTCCGCTGTGAGAGTTCTCAACGATCGATCGAAAGAAAGCTTCGCTTTCACGTAGAGCCTCTTCCATCTCTTTCTGGTGTGTTATGTCAATTGACAAACCATATTTTACACGTTTGCCTGTGGGCCACTTGATTGCTTTGTATATGCCACGGTACCAGTGTTTGTTCCAGCGATTCTGATGATCCCAGACGTATGTCTTGCCGGTGTTGGCTCCAAAAACTTGTTTGTTCGTGCAGTTTGCGCAAGGCTCGCTCAGTTTCTGGAAGACTGCATAACATTTTTTGCCTTTGATATTTCTGCCAAATAGTCTTTCTGTTTTCTTGTTGGCGAACAGTATCCTGTAGGTTTCTGGATCCAGAACGTAGATCATTTCGTCTACTCCGTCGCTGAGATCGCACAACTCATTCAGGGTGTGCGCAATGCGCTCGGTTTGACTGTTACATTTCGTCTCTCTTACTTTCATATGGTAATGCATTCCTCCTCAAGTGAGAGACGTTTCTTAGCGTTGTCTATGCATTGCAGGAAGTCATGACCCAATTCGTCTTCGCAGCATAGTCCCAGTTTTTCGTGCAAACGTTGAGCGATTAGTTTCTCAAGATATGGAGCACCAGGCCCAAAGATGCGTTCTAAAGCCATAGCAAACTCAGTCAGGTTCACAGGAATGTTCTCTTTCTTCAGCTTGAATGACGCTTCTAGATGATAAAATATGGCCTGCTTAGATGAGTCACCTAGGGATGCTAAGCTTTCCTCCACAGCTGCTATGAGCAGCTTGGCAAAATCATTCGGCGGCATGCTGGAAACCTCGGTATGAGTATGAATTTGAAATGACACTTCACGAAGCTTTGATAAATGATTTGTGAAGTCGGAATCTGAATTTATGACCACGACGCCAAATCTGCAGAATATTTGTCCAGCTGCCCAAAAAGAAGAAAGCAACTATTCTTTCCTAGAATAATTTCGTCTCGCTACCTTCACATAATCAACAAAAAGAAGTTCTTTGGTCTCATCCCAATCAAGAGGTTTGCCTGTCTTCTCAAAAAGTTTCTTCATTATGAGAATCTCTAGAAAACGTGAACCTGGACCAAAAATTCCTTCAAGTCCTTGCTCAAAATCCTCAAGACGATGAGGAATATCGTCCTTGGTAACTTTGAACTTATTCTCA
>JBGPAV010000098.1:0-4337 GCA_041480925.1 Bathyarchaeia archaeon
GGTTGGTTGGGGTAAAGTTTTATCCCCGTTTCTCAAGTTGTTCTTGTCAATATTTTTGGTTCTTTCCATTCTTCTCGAAGAACGCTATATAGGCAAGCGTCTCTCAGTTGTCCTCTAACAAAAAGGTATTTTCGCATTGTTCCTTCCTTCTTGAAACCTGCTTTTTCCAAAACCTTTTGAGAAGCCAGATTTCTCGTATCTGTGCAGGCTTGAACACGCATTATGTCTTTTGAAAGGAACAAGTAGTCAACCATTATCTCGACAGCTTCTGTGCCGTTGCCTTTGCCTCTCTCATTTGGAACCAAAGAATAACCTATTTCTAGCAGTTTTCCTGTAGGATGCACTAGGATAAAATGACATATGAAACCGATTTTGCTTCCATCTTTCTTCTCAATGATAAACCCCGTTTGTTCAAGAGTGCTTTTATCATAATTCTTCTCTATCTCTGCTTTGGATGTCTGTCGTAAAGGATTATATTCACCAAAGAACTCAGGCAGGTTAACCCATTCTGCAAACAGTGGCAAATCTTCTTTCTCCATGACACGCAGATTCACGTTCTTACCTTCCAGCAAATTGAACACCAATCTAACTGTTTAAGCGGCTTCAGCTATAACTTTCTTTTCCATACTCATCGCAATTTTGGGTTGGTTGGCAGAAATCCCACCCTACACACAGGATAGAACTTTGCATCAAACAGCCAACCAAACTTCTGAACTGAAATTATATGATTCTATGAAGATGCTTCTTTTCTTCCTCAATGCGTCTTTCGACACCCTTAATTGCCTTCACTATCTTGTTCGGCTCTCTACGTCTTTCCTTTTTCCTCTTCTTGGTTAGTTTCTTGACTTTCTTTTTCAGCTTTCTTCTTTGTCTTCTGTTTTCTTCTTCTCTTTTTTGCCGCTGTCTAATCCAGTCATAAACGTAACCGGCCTCCGCACCTGGAGGCAATCCTCCTCTTGGCAAAAAATCCACAACCAATATCTTCTTGCTTGAAAAAACATATAAATGTGGCTCCAACGCCCGCACTCAGAAGCCATTTTTGGTTGGTTGGGTGAAAATTCCACACTACGCAACTGTGTTCCATATGAATCGATTGAACGTTGAATGCTCTATTAGCGTCTGGAACTCTGCTTGGATTCTCTTCATTTCCTTGTTCTTGAATATTCTTGCGTTGCACTTCTCCATTTCTGGCAAACTCTCGAACTCCCACATCTCAATGTATAAGCTAGCTACACCGCTATATTCTTGCTGTAAAAGCTTCCATGACCTCAGGCCCTCGAAAACATTTGGGTTTTCTTTCTTGAATCTAAGGAATTCTCCCAGCAATTTTTGAAACTCCACTTGTTTTTCTTGTTTAGCTAGATAAGGTTTCCACCAAGAAAACAGTCATCCTGATCCCCACCCCTGTTTGCCCTTTTGTATGTTTTGTTCTTTTGATTCAGCTATAACTTTTTCCACAAAATCTGTATTGGTGCAGTGTTTGCAAAATTCAAGTTATATAATAGCGAGAAATCACTATTGAGCACCTTCTGCTTTCATACAAGAGCAGAGAGACTGGAATGCAATATGCTTGAAGGAAAAAACGTTCGCCTGAAACTTCGAGACAGAGAAGACTTGAGCTTCTTTGTTGATTTCTGGAACAACATAGACTACTATGGCGAATATGAGTCAATAATGGAGCAGATGACGAGGGCTGAAGCTGAAAAGCAACTGAATGATTCTTCATTCAAAACGGCTTGTTTCTTAATCCAGAAGAAAGATGGAACCAATATTGGCTTAATCGCCCATTTCAGTCAATCTTCAGGATCAATAACGATAGGTTACGCGTTGATGCCGTCTGAGCAGGGCAAAGGTTACGGAACCGAAGCTTTACAGCTAATGGTTGATTACCTGTTCTTAGCCAAAGAGATACATCGAATCCAAGCGAACACTGATCCAGAAAACAAGGCCAGTCAACGTATACTGGAGAAAGCGGGCTTCAAGAAAGAAGGCGTGTCCCGCAAGAGCAGCTTTGTTAGAGGCCAGTGGCGAGACACCGTAAACTACAGCATACTTAGAGAGGAATGGAAACAGCCGAAAATCCTCACGAAAACATCGCAGAAAGCCTAGAAGAAACATTATAAACCAACCATAACCATAGTTTCCGCTTATGCCAGACAAAGTTCACTGTGTACACATTCTGGTCAAAACCGAAACCGAAGCCAAAGCCATCCTAGACAAACTCAACAAAGGCGAAAAATTCTCGAACATAGCCAAAGAAATCTCACTCTGCCCCTCAGGCAAAAACGGCGGAGACCTCGGAACATTCGGCAGAGGAAAAATGGTCAAAGAGTTCGAAACCGCAGCCTTCGCACTCGACAAGGGACAGATTTCAGGAATCGTCAAAACCAAATTTGGCTACCACATAGTCAAAAGACTAGAATAAACGCACACCAAAAATCACTCAAACCTGTTTGATCTGTTTGAACGTGGGAAAATTAGGCTATGCCCTGTTCCTTCTTGTACGAGTTAGCACAGTGAATACAGCAGAAAGCCATCTTCTTGCCACGGACCGTCTCCTTATGTCCACCCTCGTAAACTTTGCAGCCGCAACTAGCGCAAATCTCAAGACTGGGCGCAATCGCAACTGCCACAAGATCTGAAAAACGCTTAAAGAGGCTCTCACAAAGTTCTTTTCCCTTCTTTGTTAGCTCGAAAACCTTCTTCTCCTTAGCGCCAACAGATTCAAGCCTATATCTCACGTAGCCTTTTCGTTCAAGCTGCTGAAGGAACGGATAAACCAAACTCGGGCTGACGTCTTTTCCTATTCTTTCCTTAAACTTGCCCATAACGTCGTAGCCGTGACACGGTCCTTCGTAGAGGATCGTCAGTATATAGAAGCGCGAAAAGTCGCATATGAAATCCTTCATTTCTTCGGTCATGGATAATCCCTCACATAGATCTTTAAAAGATATATCTTGAAAAGATATATTTAAATACTTTGCTGCACCAAACAAATATTGA
Source organism: Bathyarchaeia archaeon (assembly GCA_041480925.1). Lineage (GTDB taxonomy): Archaea > Thermoproteota > Bathyarchaeia > Bathyarchaeales > Bathycorpusculaceae > JBGPAV01. Next base: position 3,004 of record JBGPAV010000098.1, read on the forward strand.
ACAATAAAGGTGTGAAACAAGTTGCCAAGAGATCCTGTCTGTGGAATGGACGTAGACAAAGATAAAGCGATCAAGAAGAAAATCGGAGACAGAACCTACTACTTCTGCAGTGAACAATGCGTCAGAGTATACAGTCAACCCGAAGAAGAACTCAAAGCCATGAAACGCCGCGTAGCCGTCACACTCGTCGGCGTGATAGCCGTTGCTGGTCTAAGAGTCCTAGTCACCCTCGGTCTTTTAGGTGTATTAATGTCCTTCACGTTGATCGGCAACATGTCCGCCTACAGCCTAGCCATGTTCATAGTCTCAACACCAATCGTATGGATAATCGGGTGGCCAATAATCCTAGGTGCCGCCAAATCCCTCAGAAACAAAGCCATAAACATGGACGTACTCGTCGCCGCCGGAGTAATATCAGGCTGGACCTATGGAGCAATCTACGCTATACTCCCACAAGTAGCGACGGGCGGCGAAGGCTACCTAGAAGTATCTGTCGGAATACTCGCTTTCATCCTACTCGGCAAATACATCGAAGAAAGCATTAGAAGAAAATCCGCTGCATCGATTCGCAAACTCCTAGAGCTTCAGCCAACAACAGCCAGAGTGCTAAGAGATGGAAAAGAAGTCGAAGTTTCTATTGACGAACTTCAAGTGGGTGAAACAATAATCGTTAAACCTGGAGAAAAAATCCCAACAGACGGAGAAGTAACAGAAGGATACTCGTCCGTAGACGAAAAAATCATAACAGGAGAAAGCATACCCGTCGAAAAAAGCACAGGAAGCCAAGTCATAGGCGCCACAATCAACAAAACAGGACTCCTAAAAATAAGAGTGACAAAAATCGGCGAAGAAACAGCCCTTGCCCAAATAATCCACCTAGTCGAAGAAGCCCAAGCCTCAAGCGCCCCTGTGCAAAGATATGCTGACCGTATTGTAGAGAAATTTGTTCCCATAGTCTTCACAGTGGCAGGAGTCTCGTTCGCATACTGGTATATCACGAGCGGCTTCTCAAAAGCCTTCTTCGCACTCCTAGCCGTCATACTCATCGCTTGTCCCTGCGCCCTCGGCATAGCTACGCCAACCGCGATACTCGCAGGAGTCGGCAAAGGCGCCGAATACGGAATACTACTCAGAAGCGGCGAATACGTCGAAAAAGCCCGAAAACTCACAACGGTTGTCTTCGACAAAACCGGAACCCTAACAAAAGGTGAACCATCAGTCACGGACATAATCTCATACAACAAATTCAGTGAAGAATCGATAATTCAGCTTGCAGCTTCAGCCGAAAAAGGCTCAGAACACCCATTAGCCGAAGCCATACTCAAGAAAGCACA
>JBGPAV010000099.1:0-4249 GCA_041480925.1 Bathyarchaeia archaeon
CCCTTAAGCTGTGCATACATTCTGCAGTTCCAAATATAAAGATTCCAAATGCTTTGGAACTTTGATTATTCTAGTCGCTGAAGACTCGAACCCAGTCGCCTTTGTGCTCATACGGGTTATTCTCCGAATATACGCCTGAAAGCTGGGATTGTTTCAGCCGCCCGCTCTTTTACGAGGATCTCATAATATTGGTAGATTATGCCTACCGAGAGCAAGACTCCCATTCCTGAACCATATACTCCGAAGAAGTCAGATGCTCCCGCTACTAGTCCAACGGCGATGCCGCCTAGGATGGTTACGGCTGGAATGTAGCGATTCAGGATTGATTCAATGGCTTTTTCTGACCGCCTGTATCCGGGGATCTGCATGCCGGAACTCACTAGTTGCTTGGCGACTGTTGATGACCCTAGTCCGCCGACTTCAAGCCACGTGAATGAGAAGATAACGCAGAAGACAATCAGTATTGCCAGATACACGAATGCTTTGAGAGGCGCGTTCGTGACATCTATGAAGTTACGCGGAGCCGTGACAAAGTAGACCAGACCGCCAATAGGCTGAGTGCTTGTTTGGTTACCTGACGTTGTTGTCTTGAACTGCCCTAAGAGGTCAAGCCACAGGCCTCCCTGTCCAGGAGATGGCTGGCCGTTCATGCTCCAAAATAGTTGTGAGAAGAAGTAAACGTTGGCAAAGAGAGCTGATGCAAAGATTACTGGCAAGTTTGAGACGTATAGAAGCTTGATTGGGTATCGGCTTCGGTAGCCTTTGTATCCAGCATACGACAAGGGTAACTCAACTCTCACTCCTTCCAAATAAATGATGATCAAGAAAGCTACAATCATTGCTATGAGCCCAAGCATTGATGGATTCTGTGGGTTGAAAATCAGTGCTTCCGGAGCTGAGTTGCTTCTAAGCCACATCAACGATACAGGCTGCCCGGAAGACAGAACTTGGCCTAATGCCACAAAGAAACCGTAGCCTCGAGGTTCTCCAGCAGCAGGTACAGGTGAGAAACTCTGCCAGAAAATATGCGAAGCCACACCCGCCATGATGAATAGGCTGATTCCGCTGCCGAAACCCCATCCTTTTTGCACAAGCTCGTCAAGTAGCATGACGATGATTCCTGCTGAAATTAACTGCAGAAATATGACTATCGATATTGTACCCGGAAGATTCGACCCATACATTCCTCCAATTATGTAGGCTGCGGCTTGAACGCCTGTCAGCACAATCGAGAAAACTTTGCTTGCTGAAGTGAAAAGGCTTCTGTCTTCAGATTTTGCCATGTCGCACTGTATCATCGCGGAACCCACCAGAAGCTGCAAGATGAGACCTGCCGTAACTATTGGGCCTATACCGAGCTCCATTAGGCTTCCGCGGTTGGAAGCAAAAATTATTCTTAATGCTGCAAGTTCTCCCAGCGGGCTTTTTCCAATACCGTAGAGCGGAATTTCGGACATTATCAAATATATTATCAGCGCGAGCGCTGTCCAGAATAGTTTCTCGTTAAACCTGACCCTGCGCTCCGGGGTTTTGACTTCAGGAAGTATTCTTGCAACAGGTTTGAATAAGCTAAGGAATCGGCCAGCCATGGGCTAACAGCTACTCTCCCTTTTCTTCAACTTCTGCTAGGATTTCGCCGCCCGCAGCTTTTACCTTTTCGGACGCGGACTTTGAGCAGAATGCCACTTTAACTGTCAGAGGCTTCCTGATTTCTCCTGTGCCAAGAAGCTTAGTGTAACCAAGACTATCCAAATCCACAAAAACATTTTCTTTCTCTTTTGCCTCGGGAATATTTGCGGCTATTTCCTCCAGCTTTCCAACGTTTATGATTCTGACTTTTTGTCTCAAACTTTTCGGAGAAGTGAACCCTCGTTTACCAAAATAATTCGGTAAATATCTTATTACATATGACCATTTATGTTTGTGCCGCCCAGCCTTTCTTTCAGGCTTTGCTCCTTGATCTCTATGCTGGCCTACTTTTCCGTATCCGCAAGTTCTTGAACCACGGTTTTTTCTGCTTTTCCTCAATCTGTGCGGCATTTTAACCAGCTACCTTATCTATGGCTTTTTCCTCAGCTGCCTTCTTCAACTGTATCTCAAGGACGCCATTCTTATATCTTGAGCGCATAGTGCTTGGAATCACTCTCTTAGGAAGATTTAAACTTTTATAGTATTTTCTGTCGGAAGCCTCCGCTGACAGAGTCAAACGTTGGTTCTCCGCATGGATTCTTAAATCTTCATTGTTGAAACCTGCGAGTTCTGCTACGATTATAACATCATCTCTTTCCTCTAGAATGTCTATAAGAGGCTCCAGCTCCTTCAATTTCTTCTCCGCATGAGTTTTAGGGAGTTTAAACCTACTCGGATAGACTTGCTTCCTAGTTTTAGATTCTTTGCTCGACTTGCTGGAAACAATCTTTTTTTTGGCTTTGCTGAAGGCTTTGAAAATGCTAAATCGGTGTGAATTTCTTCTGCTTCGCCGCCACTTTGCGCTCAACTCTTCCTCCCCCACAATACAAAGGCATCTGAAAAGTAGCTATAAAACGTATCGCCAAAAAAGATGTCAAAAACGATAAGTCAAGTCATCCGCTTCACAAGTTCGTTTATACCTTCTCCGCGGTATCCAAGTTCGCCTCCGGCTCGATAGCTCTTTTTTATGTTGCCTTTGAAGCCTTTGGTAGGCGGCCGTAACCTGAATACTGGCTGTATACCAGGCAGCTTCTGATACGTTACAGCGCATCTATGGATTTTTTCTGCAAGCTCTTCGAGCGACTTGTAACCAGCTTTCTTCAAATACTCTTCACTCAGTTTCCTGTTTCCTGCAAGTCTTCCTCTCTCATGAAGCATCATGCCAACACATTCTTTGGAAACGTCGCCCCATGTTATGTAACTCTGCGCAGCCCTCAGCATTCCGATAAACGCGGGTCTGTCATCTATCAAAACAGCATAGTTGTTTCTTGTCAAATGCATTTGCTTCAGAGTTTCTCTGGCTTCACGGCGAGCCCTCACTGTCCCGCGAATTCTAACAGCCACAAAGCACTTTGTGCCTTTAGTTTTTTCAGCCAACTACGCCACCCAATCCGTCGGTGTTATGAGACTGTAAGTTTTCTTCAAAGCATCAAACACAGCGTAGGCAAAAGACGGCACGGTTCTTGTTGAACCAAAACTTCTTGTCCAGCAATCCTTTATTCCAGCCAAACCAAAAATGACCTTGGCCACTTCGCTCGCAACTAAGCCTAAGCCTCGTGGTCCAGGGATGACGTCTAGTCGCACGCTACCGCATTTTCCTTCAATCTTGTAGGGTATTGAGTGATGTTTGCCGCATCCGCATTCCCAGCTTCCGCATCCTCGTCTCACGGGCACAACTTTCAATCGGGCGTCGGCTGCAGCTTTCTCGATAGCGTTTCGAACTTGACTTGCCTTTCCAGATCCTAAACCTATGTAGCCGTCTCTGTTGCCAACAGCAACTATTGCTTTGAATCGCGATTTCTCGCCTGCGTCAGTTTGTTTCTGAACAAGATTGATGTTTATGACCTCTTCCTGCAAATCTGGAAGCAGAGAATCAACGATCTGTGGTTCGCGCAACTGCAAACCGCTCATGAAAATCTCTTCAATCGAAGTAATTCTGCCCTCTTGAATCATTTTTCCAAGACGTGTCTTAGGAACCCAATGTTCCAAGTTCTGTTTTGATTCTCTTTCTCTACCTTTTCGATGACCTTGACGTCTCAAGCTTTTTTACCTCCGTTTTTGAACGCGGCAACAATATTCTTCTTCACTTCTGTGAAGATATCAGAAAGATTCTCAGGTGGAATCTTTTGCTCTAAATACTTTGAAAATCTAGCCTGATACTGTTCAGGGTTTGAAGATAGACTCTTCGCCAACTGCGCAATGTGCTCGCCCTTGATTCTTTTTTCATCCGGCAGTTTCTCTTCACTATGTGGAACGACTATTCCAGCGTCCAATACTCCTTTCAACGTGGCGAAGATTCTTGCGCCCTTCGAAGGGGCATGCAATCCGATGTCAAGAATTGCTTCCTCGATTCCCTTTGCCTTCGCTTTCAAACCGCACAAGAGCCCAGTTAAGTAGGCGGCGGACACGTTTCCCCTGGCAACCTTCCAACCAAAATCTTCCAACTCGCGGCTGTGCGCCGAAACTAACACGTTATCTCCTTCTGGTTTCGCGATGGCTATCTGAGCGCTTATGTTTTTGAGAGTGCTACGGACTACCAGTCTGAGTTTTCCAGAAAGTA
>JBGPAV010000100.1:0-4211 GCA_041480925.1 Bathyarchaeia archaeon
AATAATGCCGTAAAGTTTATGCTGATTATTCCTTGCGTTGCAAGGTACATCAGTGCTGCCAGAAACAAGATGACGACCAAAGCGATGAGCTTACTGATCTTTTTCACAATGAATCCGGCTATGAAGCCGCCTACTCCGCCAACACCTAGTTGGAAACCGAGGGAAGGCAAAATCTCGCTCACGTGCATCCTTCTCTGGACACATGTTATTGTCTGATTTTATTTAAATGCATTGTCATCATAAAGTAAGGAATCAGGCTAAAGCAGGGAGGTGAATGCCTCACGGACATACTGGACATATACATACTGAACCTTGCACTCACGCTCGGCATGTTCGCAGTTCTGATCTTCCGCGCATGGATCGAATTGAGAAACTATCGGCTCATGTGGAAAGAGCTGGAATGGCGACAGGCGTACCAAACGATGGGGCGCATACTCAAAGCCGAAAGAGACATGTTCTCAAAGGTGGAAGGCGGTGACGAACTGTACCAGCTCTTGTGCGAAATCTTCAAAGTCAACGAAAAATAACTTTCTAAGGAAAATGCCAACAATCAATCAACCCTCTAGAGACAGCGCCATGTTTCTCCAGACCATAACGCCTGAAGGGCTTGGTAAGATGACGCTGAGACCGAGGCGAAGTAATGTAAAGACCCTGTCCTACCTCACGCTTCATCCTGACTTCAACCTTGCTGAGACCTACATACTTTGAACCACATTTCTCACATCTGAAACCCTGATTCCTGCCCATAGACTTCAAGCGCTTGCCACATTTTGGACAAGCAGGGTTTGTGTAAGTGACTTTGGGTGCAAGTTTCAACACTCGGATTTTCTCAAGATTAATCGTCAAAGGTCTATCTTCACTGGCAGAGCGTACACCGCCATAAACCTCAACATTATCGCCTACAATCAGCTCTCTTGCAGCGTATCGCAAGACGCCTGTTGGCTCATAGGCCGCACAGTCAACTTCTCTGCTCGCATCTTTGATCGAGAAAATTATGTGTCTTCTCGGAACGATTTTCGGCTCAGACGAAACGACTCCTCTGACTATGATTGGATTGTAAGGTTCAATCTGGCTGAGGTTTTTGACCTTCTTCAGATGGGCATCTGTCCCTTGGTTTGTACGGAAAATCACCCATCTCTCAACGGGCTCAAGGGGTCTAACCATATCGAATGCTTTCTTAACAATTTCTGGAGTTTCGCCTCTTATTCCAAGGAGAATCGGGTCAGGTCCTCTGGGCGTGATAATCACCCTCTTTTTCTCAGTGTCAACATTGTTAAACGTGTACGGTGCCGTAATCTTATCCATCTCAAAAATTGAAGATTCATCCACTCTACGCTTTGAACCGCAGTTTTCTAGAAGACGATAGGCAATTATCTCGTATGTGTGGTCTCCTTGAAGGGTCTCACCAACAGCGGCCAAGCTGCCGATTATGCCTCGGCCATCTTTGAAGCCGATGGCTTCTGCCTTGAACCTTGTCAGTAGTTTCAACGCATCCCTTAGATGGACAACTCCTGTGATTGTGTTTCGGGCAAAGAGACTTACGGTCTTCGGAATCTTCTCGCCTTTGAAAAACACAACACCTGGATCTGTGCCTTCACACTCTATGTCTGAATATTCTTCTATTGTGCTGATGACGGTTTCCTTGATCTGCTTCTCAAGGGTTTCATCAAAATGGATTCTGAGGCACAACGCTCCATTTCCTCGGGTTTTCCAAGGCACATTGGGGTTTAGCCTAATCAAGTTAGGATAATCGACAAAGCTGACGCCTAGCGTTTGCAGCTTCTCCACAAGCAAGGCAGTGACGTAGGTGGTGCATCCTTTTCGTGTGGAGTCTGTATCATCCAGTCCAATGTGCATTGTCTTGAGAGACATTTAGGGCAACCTATTCTTCAAGATGCAGAAAAGACTAAGAAAGCATGTTATAAAGCGATTGCCGGGTTTGAAAACAAAAAAAGAAAAGGATGTTGTTACTTGTTCTCTTCAACGACGATCATTGTCAAAGTAGATCTGACTTTGTCAAGTCTTCTGACTCGCCAAGTCACGGTTTCTTTCAGCTTGTCCATCGTGTCAGCTTTGACTCGCGCGATTATGTCGTAGACACCGTAGACAGCGTATGCCTCTTCTACTCCTTCGACTTTCTTGAGGTCTTTGAGAACATCTGCTTCTGATCCGATCTCGGTGTTTATTAGCACAAATGCTGTAGGCATTTAAATCTCCAATTATATTGTTTGACTATTAACATTAAAATACTTTGCTACATCACACGGACAAAATTCTCCAAAGCCGATAACTTTAGCGATAATGTACACGCTCGGAAAGCATGGATATGCTTATCTCCTGATTTCAAACACTAGTTGCTAGGGTTCTCAAAATGCGGGCAAAAACTGAACAAAATGATTCTATAACCAGCCGGGAGATGCATACACTTGAGATTAACTCTGAATATTTCGGTGTCTCAAGACTCTTGCTCATGGAAAACGCAGGACGCACCGTAGCGTCAGAGATCGCTTCAAGATTTAAACAGAACAAATCAGTCGCGATCTTTTGCGGTTTAGGCGGAAACGGTGGAGATGGTTTCGTTGCAGCGCGGCATCTATCATCAATGGGCTTCAAAATAACTATAGTGCTTGCCGGACGAGCGCGAGAAATCGCAGACGTGTCGGCTCAGGAAAACTGGAATGCACTTCGATTCCTGAAAGAGACAATTCCGATCCATGAGGCCTACGACAGCGCCATCGTGCCGCAAATTACAGCGGATATCGTGATTGACGCACTTCTTGGAACAGGCACTAAGGGAAAATTGAGGCCGCCAATACTGCAGACAGTGAGAAAGATAAACGCGATGGAGGCTTTTCGAGTTGCTGTGGATGTGCCAACAGGCATAGACTCAGATACAGGCGAAGTGCTCGGTGAAGCAGTAAAAGCTGACTTGACAGTGACTTTTCATCGAACCAAGAAAGGACTGAAAAAAGCAGAGAAATATACAGGCGAATTGGTCGTCAGAGAAATAGGTTTGCCAAAGCAATTTGAGAATTTTGCAGGTCCAGGAGACGTTTTGGTTTTCACCAAGTCGCGTCCATCTGAATCTCACAAGGGAGACTTTGGGCGCCTTCTAGTGATCGGCGGAAGCGAAACCTTCTCAGGTGCACCCACGCTGGTGGCTCTTGGAGCAATGCGCACAGGGGTCGATCTGGCCTATGTTGCAGCTCCCAAGAAGACAGCTGAAGCCATATCGTCCATGTCGCCCGACTTGATCACGATAAAACTCAAAGGAGAACACCTGAACCCAGACAACATTCACGAGTTGGAACCGTACATTGAAAAAGTTGACGCTGTCGCAATGGGGCCAGGTCTAGGCTTGCATCGTGAAACAGCAGACGCTGTCAAAGCTCTAGTCAAAGCTGTTGAAAATTCAGCGAAGCCTCTCCTTTTGGACGCAGACGGTTTGAAAGCTTACGCGGTCTTCAAGAGGAAGCTGAAAGTGCCCCTTGTGTTGACGCCTCATGCTGGAGAATACACCATACTTACGGGCAAGAAACTAGGCGGAGATATGGAAGAAAAGGTTGCGGATGTTCAGAAAACTGCAGAGCAGTTGGACGCAGTAATTTTGCTGAAGGGCGCAACCGACATAGTCTGCGATGACAAACGTTTCAAACTCAACTTCACAGGCAACCCGGGCATGACAGTCGGCGGAACAGGAGACGTTCTGTCAGGTATTGTTGGCGCTTTCTTGGCGCAGAAGTGCGACGCATTTGAAGCTGCTGCGGCAGGAGCCTTTGTCAACGGTGCGGCTGGAGATTTTGTTTTGGAGGAGAAAGGTTATCACATGGTTGCGTCGGATCTTGTCGAGCGGATTCCACAGGTTCTTAATGATCCTATGAGTCATCTGCGGGTGCGAAAAGCAAGTGCAGAGACCGCTTAGAGTCACCGTCTACCAGGCTGGTCAATGTGATCCGAAAAAGTGTACAGCATTGAAGCTTGGGCGTTTTGGACTGGCGCGTGTCGTTTCTCAGATTAGGTATTTGCCGAAACGCGCGGTTGTGCTTAACCCATTTTCTGAAATTGCCTTTTCTCCAGCTGACAAGGAGCGCATCGAGTTCTTTGGACTAGTCGCGCTTGACTGCAGCTGGGAGCATGCAGAAAAGGTTCTTCGAAAGCACGTTCGAGGGACATCGCGGTGTTTGCCGCTCTTGGTTGTTGGTAACCCTGTC
>JBGPAV010000101.1:0-4199 GCA_041480925.1 Bathyarchaeia archaeon
AAGAAGCAGGCTTAACCGTTGTTATGAACAGGTGTATGAAAATCGAACATCACAGCTTGATTGAAGGCTAAGCTATTCCTCCAACAATCAATGAAGCAATCGTGGCAACTACGACGATTGCCACAGTTTCGAGTAGCGTTATTTTCCAATGAACTTTGGTTCTTTTTGAACGATAACGCACAAGAAATATTCCAACAACTGCAGCCACGACCGATAGTGACAGGATGACGTCGAATGGTTTGGGCAGAACTAGAAAGGCTCCTATGGGTATGAAGCCTGCTATGAATGTGGTTGTTCCGCAGATTATGGCTGCGATGATGTTTGATCTGCTGATTTCCTTATGCAGCACCGTGAAAAGGTGTTTGACTAGCATGAGCGACTTATCTCTTTCCTTTTTGTCTGGGATATCGCTTAAGCTGTAATTCATTAGCGTCTGAAGCGTCATCATATCCGCTAAATCCTCAGTTATTCCACCCAGCAAAAAGCTAGAGAAGTTTGTGATAGCTACTGCCGCCAGCGTGAGGAATGCGGCAAAGGTGACAAATCTTAATGGTAAAGTTGGAGCTATAAACGCTGAAAGTATTACCACTAATCCCGTGATTGAACCATCCACTATTCCTGCAACAATTTCGATTATGGGCTCTTTTTTCATGAGAAGGTTTTGCCATTCTCTACCCAATTTGATGCCTTGCTCAGTTAGCTGAACTTGCTCATCTTTGCTGAAGACAAGGCCTTCAGTCGCCATTTCTTCCAAGGCTATATTGACGTCTCTCGTGTCTACGCATAATTTACTGGTGCAGACTTTGTCGATATGATTCTTCAATTCAGACCTATGCACTGTATTTCCTTTGCTAAGGTTCATCAGCACGATGATGCGAATAATATCTGTCAGTTCCTGTATTTCAAACGACAAGCGGGTGTTTCACCGTTTAGGGATTTTGAACTCTTGCATTCTAACTAATAATAGTTATGCATTCCTCTGTAAATAGTGCTTTACTTCCTCACTCTTTCAGTCCAAGCTACCAAGGCTTCAAGCACTTTGCCAATTTTCTTTCTAGTCTTCTCATCCACTACCTTGCCATTGACGTCAATTTTTTCGCCTATCTGCGAGACTATTACCTCTGGTCTGTTCAGTGGATGCATGTTCAACGAGATCAGCGTTTGTCTAAGATGGTATTGTGCTCTGGCTCCGCCTAGCATCCCTTCTGAGGCACTCATTACTGCTACAGGCTTCTCGTCAAACACGTTATCTCCATAAGGCCTTGAAGCCCAATCGATAGCGTTCTTCAGAACTCCCGGCACCGAGTAGTTGTATTCTGGTGTCACTATCAAAAGAGCGTCTGCCGCTTTGATCTTCTCCTTGAACTCCTTCACTCTTTTCGGCGGCTGTTCTTCGTAGTCTTGGTTGAAGAGCGGGATTCCTTCCAGGTCAAAGGTTTCGAGCTCTACGTTATCAGGTTTTAGGTCCATCGCTGCATTCAGAAGCATTTTGTTATACGAGTCTTTTCTGAGGCTACCAACAAAACCCAGAATCGTAAATTTCTTGTTCATACTCTATAAATCGTCTGCCAAGTTTAAAACGATTAGCACTTCAGCTGAGCGTGAAGGCGGAGGGACAAATCTTGTTCAAGACGCATTCGCCGCATTTTGGCTTCTTCGCCATGCAGATTCTTCTTCCGTGAAATACCAGCAAATCTGAGAAACGCATCCACATTTCCTTTGGAACAATCTTCATCAAATCCTGCTCAATCTTGTCCTGATTCTTGTTCTGCGTAAGCCCCAGTCTCTCCGAAAGCCTGCGAACATGCGTATCTACCGCTATTCCCTCAACAATTCCAAAAACATTTGACAGAACAATGTTCGCCGTCTTTCTTGCCACACCGGGAAGCTCAAGAAGCTCCTCCATTGTTCTCGGGACTTGTGAGCCGAATTTCTCGATGAGCATTTGGCAGCATTTCTTTATGTGTCTTGCTTTATTGTGATAAAACCCTGTGGACCTTATGTCCTGTTCAAGTTCTTTGATGTCAGCTTTCGCATAGTCCTCTGGCGTCTTGTACTTCTTGAATAGAGTCTTTGTGACAATGTTCACTCTTTTGTCCGTGCACTGCGCCGAAAGAATCGTTGAAATCAGAAGCTCCAGAGGATTTTTAAATGTCAAAGCAATCTCTGCGTCTGAGTGCTCCTTCTCAAGCAACCGAATAGTCTTCAATGCCCGCGTTTTAATGTCGTTCGTTATTTCAGTTTGCTTTCTTTTCAACAGAATACGCTCCGCGTCTGTTTCAATATGTCGGGCAAGTGCAGAAAGCTTTTACCTTTATGCTTTCTTCTTTTGTCTATGAGGTGGTTTGATTGGACACTAAACTAATTATAGATGGCGAAGAAATGGCTTTGAACGAGTTTGTCACGAAAATCTTGAGCGGCACAATCGTTGGCGCAGTCACTTCTCTCAGAGGAGTGAAGAAAAGCTGGAAAGAGATTGAAATAAAAGTCTCAAAATAGACTTTTGCTATTGCTTCTATCCTATCTCTTCCACTTGTATCGTCAGTTCGGTGAACATTTCCCGCTTTGCTTTGCAGATGGGACATATGTACGGAGGGTCTTCGCGATAAACCACGTAACCGCATTGTCTGCAATACCAGAGTTTCTTCTTGATCTTCGAAGGCTGTTTAGGGATCGCTACTTCTCCCTGTTCAGTTTTCTTTTCTGCTGAGGTTTGTGGGCCGGTCTCGTAGGATCTTTTCTGTTTTTCCATGGGTCTGCGTTCTGGAACGGGCTCTACTGGTGTTTTGCCCTCGTACACGTCTTTTTTCACATAGAGAGCGCAGTAGCAGGCTCCAAACTCGGCAACGTCTGGATCGCGGTAGTCGCATGGACATATTATGTCTCTATCTATCTCCAAGTTCCCAGAAGCAAGTCTGCATGGACAAGCAGGATAGCCGAAGCGTTCCTCATTGCTTTTCAAGCCTTCCAGAAGGTCTTGAAGAAACTTTTGGTCAGGGTTAAGGAAGTAGCCGTAGGTTTTGGCGTCGGATTCTGCTCTTTGCCGCACTTTTTCTAGTGTGGTCAAACTCCGAGGTGCTCCTTTATTTTGTCTTTGCGGAAGCCGTTGATCAGCGTCTTGTTGTTGATAACTATTATTGGGTAGCTGAGGTGTCCACTCTTGCTTAGAATGTCTTCTTTGATCTTGTTCAAGTCCTCTTCGCTGCACTTGTCCACGTCAACGAACTCAAATTCCACGTCGTTGTCCTTGAGGTATTGCTTCGTCATCTTGCACCATGCGCATGTGCTTAATGCATATACGAAGACTTTGTTTTTGTTGTTTTTTCCAGGAACTTTCTCGACATTCATATCCTTGCACTTTCCTCGGTTTGACCTATTGATTGGAGAATAATATAACAGTTTAGTGAAAAGACAGAGCCCTAAGCGTCTCTGAGGTTCGCGAAGGCGTTCTGCACGACTTCAGGCATCGCCGGGTGAATATGCATGCTTCTCATTATTGGGGCAAAGGTTTTGTCACCGACAGCCATGGCGTTCACTATCTCCTGTATAAGCGCGGAAGCGAAGGGACCTATTATGTGGCCTCCCAAGAGTTTTCCTGTCTTCCGGTCAAGTATAACTTTGACAAATCCTTCAGGCTTACCCATTGCCGCACCAAACGCTGTGTCCTTGTATTCTGCCGTGCCCACAAGAATCTTGTAGCCCTTCTGCTTGGCTTCTGCTTCTTTCAAACCTACCGCGGCAATTTGTGGATGAGTGAACACTGCATGCGGTGCAGCTGAATAGTCCATAGCTATCTTGTGCTCATGCGTGGAGTTGTGCCATACTACTTGTGCTTCGTAGTTGGCGACGTGTTTGAACATCTGTTTGCCGATAGCGTCTCCGAAAGCCCAAATATTCTTCTTTCTTGTCTCAAGATGCTCGTTGACCTCTATGTAGCCTCTCTTGTCCAGTTTTACGCCTGTTTTCTCTGGTTTCAGAATATCCGAGTTTGGTGTTCTACCCGCTGCTATGAGCAGAGTTTCCGCTGAAAGCTCCTTTAGGCTTGAGTCTTCACGATTTTTCGCTATGACTGTCTTTGTGCCACCGTTTTCTTTGACTTCGACTGCTTCGCAGTTGGTGAAGATCTGCATCCGCTTCTTCATTTCACTTGTGAGAAGCTCAGAAATCTCTCGTTCCTCATCAGGCAACAGCCCCACTCC
>JBGPAV010000102.1:0-4191 GCA_041480925.1 Bathyarchaeia archaeon
ATAAGGAGGATGTCTTCACCGTTCACAGAGTCTCCGACAGAAACTTTCACAGACCTCACTGTGCCAGCAACAGGGCTTTGGATGGCGTTCTCCATCTTCATGGTTTCCAATACAAGTACAGTGGTGCCTACTTGGATCTTGTCTCCTGTTTTTACTGGAACTTTGACTACGGTTCCGCGCATAGGTGCTCTGACGTAGTGTCTTGTTTGTCCTGATGTTTCTGCTTCTGTTTTCTCGGTTGTTTCTGTGACGGCTGCGGCTGGTTGGGGCGTTCCTTCTATTTTCACGTCGAAGGCTTCGCCGTCAATGATGATTCTGGCTTCTTTGCCGATGTTGGGGATGGCTAGTTTCTCGTCAGAGTCCTTCATTGCTTTGAGTTCTTCGTCTTTTACTTGGTGTTCTTCGCCGTCTAGTTTTATCTTGATGGTGGCTTCGTCTGCGGTTTCTGGTTTTGTTTCGATTGGTGTTTTTCTTTCTGCGTCTGTTCGTTCACTGGTGTCTTGTTTGAAGAATTTCTTGAGCGCGACGCATGCAACTGCGACTATGGCGAGTGATGAGAAGACGCTGACGAGGCCTACGAGTGACATGAGTAAGCCGAACGTGAGATCCAATCATTATTCCTCTTGTGTGATGTTGCGGTTTGATAAGGTTGAGTGCTCAGATGAAATGCTGTTTGGATCGGTAATTAATACTTTTCCGAGTTGTGGGTTTGCACTTATGGTGGATATTGAGGGCGGATTATTAGGGTTTGTCGTGTGGCTAGATTCATAACGTATTAATTAACGTATCAACTCTTGCTATTTCAGATAAGCATGACGATAACCATCAGGCTCGACCGCCGAGTAAAACTGCTCTTCCACATATCAGGCCTCAGCTGCCTAGGCGGAGCCATATTCCTCCAAATCCTCGTCTTCGCAGACATACTGCAGCAAGGCTACTTCATGGCGGTCGAAAGCAATCCGGCGATCCTGATGGGCGAAATAGCGTTAACAGCATTCGCGCTCATCTACTTCGGGTACATCTACCAACGTTTCGTCCGTTCGATAAGATAACCGCATTTCCATCTTTCACTGTCAAACGATATCCACATATTTGACAGAGAACGGCAACAAGTTTTAAAAACTAACCAAGACACATTCAGATCATTCTATCATTGATGGTGGAGAATGATGAGGACAGATAAGATTGTTGCAATCATAGTTCTTGTTGGCCTTATGTCTCTGGCATTTGTCAGCGGCATTAGAGCCCAATTGCCTGGTGAAATGAAAGCGTTCTTTTCGACAAGTTATCCAGGCTTCTCGCTGAGAGTTGATGCTACAAACGAGACAGACCCTGGAAAGAACGTCACGCTCAGGCTGTGGGCGAATTGCACGTCTTCAGACGTCTTCTATATGGAATGCTTCAATATGTCCGTGTATGGTTTCAAGCTCAGTGGGCCAGAAGAGGCTGTGCTTTATCCAGCGGTTTTAGCTTCCAATGTGCCGCTTGTGTTTAACCAGACGATTGACCAAACCTATGTTGTGCCTGTGCCGAGTGATGTTTATGGCCCCGTTTTCTGCAGACTCTACGTTAAGTATGTCATCGCTGATGAGCCTGTGCTGCGTAATCAGGACTTTGCAATAACCTCTGTCAGAAACATCTACTACGAAAATCTCAAGAATGATTTCCAGCAACTGAACCAGAGCTATCAACAGTTAAACGAGACTTATGGACAGCTTAATCAAACCTACTGGAAACTGCAGGAAAACTATACGAATTTGCAGAAAAGCATGACAGACCTCAGCAACACGAGAATGCTGGCCACAGTCTTTCTTGTGACAACAGTTTTCTTTGTAGCTACGACGCTGTATTTGACCTTGAGAAAACCGAAAGAAAGCTGGTAAGAAGAGGGGCAAGCTGCCTATTTCTTGTGCAGCTTCTGAGCAGCAATAACTGATAATCCTTGTTTGGTCAAGGCTTCGGCAGTCCTGTTCACGGCATCATGCTTGTCCAAGTAGTTCTGCAACAGCTTTGGCATCAGTCCTTTTTCGATTATGTCTTTTTTAGGCATGAAGTATTCTAGAATGTCTGAGGGATGGTCCCTTGTCTTTTCGGTTTCTGGGTTTCCGCCTTCGTGTTTCGCGCTGATGTTCTTAACATGGTCTGCTATCTTCACGAGTTCGCCAGTTCGGTCATATGGCTGTCGAACGATGCTCTTGTAGGCTTCTGTTATGTGGTGTTCTAAGCGTACGATGTCTTCGAATCCGAAGGAGTTCCGGACGTAAGCGGAAAGCTCAAGCGTTTTATTATTGACAGAGTTGGATAAGTTGAAGCCGATCAGTGGCGTTGAGCCATCATCTCTGCTCAGTAACTTCGCTGTCATTAGCGTCCAGAGAATCGAGTACGGATTGTCATTGCCCATGAAGACGGAGATTTTGAACTCGATGTCTATTCCAAGCTTTCTTAGCATGTATCCTAGTAGGACTGTGCCAGAGTTTGTGTTCAGAACCTGCTGTAACCCATACTCCGTGTAATAGTAAAGGAATTCGTCAACCCATTTTAATGCGTATTCGTTTGGTGCTCCAACGCCGCCAAAATATCCTGTGATGGTGTCTGCGCCGCCTAGGTGGACGTTGATGGGTTTTCCGTCTGGGCCAGGCAAGGTTCCTTTCGTGTCCAAAGTCTGCACGTAGGAAGCACCTATGATTTGCATTGAAGCAGCAAAAGCAAGAACATCATCATCCTCAATCTGTTCCCTCATGCTGCGAACACGGATATAGCGGCTGGGCATCAACTGCTGCTTCTCAATGGATCGTTTTGCTTCTTCTATGAGCCATGGGAAAAAGTTGAACGCGCTAATCTCTAGCGTAACAGCAAAAGAGTCATCAAATTTCATTGAATCAGCTTTCTTTCCGAGTATTTTCTTGTGGTATTCAGGTATGGTGATGAATGCGTCCTTGTCTCGCTGCTTTGTCAGCCATTCAAGGTCTTTCACAAAAGGCGAATGTTTCTTTTCAAGGCGAGCCATGAGGTTTTCGAGTTTGCGTGACTCGTTGGCTTTGCGGTTTATCTCGTCGACTCCTCCGTGTTTTTCGACAATTTCCAGCAGGCCGTTCACGAGAGGATTATCTTTTCTGAGCAGAAAATCGTTAATTTCTTTCAAGTTTGCTTCTTTTATTTTCAGTTTTTCTTTGACGTCGACCACAAGAGGTTCCTTCTAATGGTTATTCTGTTCAGTTTTTCATGATTTAAGCGTTTTTGCTGGAAAAAACAGAAGGCCATGCTGGCAAAACTCATATATGGAAAAGCAGTTTTAAACGCCCATCTTTTGAGGGTTTATGGAATTTGACGTTCTAAACGTTTCGCTGTAGGGCTAGAAGAATAGCATGTAGCGGTTCCTTATAAAAGCTGATAGACCAGCGCGCTGGCTTGTCCCTAAATTAATTAGTGTAGTTGGGGTCTCGTATTTTATGGCTTACGTCCAAGCTTAGGAGGTGAATCCTAGCGGGACAAGATGAACACGAGACCCTTGAAACCCTCTTCAGAAACGTAGACTTAAGTTTTGCTAAAGCAGCGTTACTCGGCTGCTTTCACACGGATGGACCCGGCAGACATCCCAGAAACCCCTTAGGACTTTTCAGAACATTCATCGTCATGCGCATGAAGGGCGTTCGCAGCCTAAGAGAAATGACCAGGCTACTTGACGCTGATCCACGACTTAGAAAACTGTGCCTGATAAAGAAAAGGGAAGCAGCGTATCCTAGAAGCGTTCTAAGCCGGTTCAGTCGAAAGGTTGGAGAAGACAAACTTACCCGCATAATAGAGGAGAAAGTCGTTAAACTCTTGAAACAAAACGACGCAAAAGAAGTTGATGTTGTTTTTGACGCTTCGTTCATTAAGGCTTGGAGCACACGTCATCCACTGGAAAACCAGAAAGGCTACTCAGACGCAGATGCCAGAGTTGGAAGAGCAGGCAGAACATTCGGACTCGGCTACAAGCTACACTTATCCATCGATTCTAGAACCATGCTTCCCTTGACTTGCACCTTTGCTTCCGCCAACCAGAACGAGCAGAAACACTCCCTTAACTTGCTGGACAAGACGAAGCTGATTCTCAAACGGTCTGCGGCCAGATTGAGAAGTGTGATAGCCGACAGCCAATACAGCGACGGCAAACTCAGAAAAGCTGTCGACGCGACAGTGATTCCGTAT
>JBGPAV010000103.1:0-4189 GCA_041480925.1 Bathyarchaeia archaeon
ACTCAAAATGGTTTCGATATGGGCTACCACTTGTCACTACGCAGATCTTGAGGCAGCTAAAGAAAGAGGAATTATGGTCACGCACATTCCAGGTTATGCTATGGAAGCTGTTGCTGAGCACACTTTTGCTTTGTTGTTGGCAGCGATTAGAAAATTGCCATTAGCTGATAAGCATGTCAGGAATGGTGGTTTCGATTGGAGACCATTCGGCGGCATCGAATTGTACGGCAAGACTCTGGGTATAATTGGCACAGGGTCGATTGGCTGTCGAGTTGCAGAGATAGCAAAAGCTTTCAAAATGAGGACTTTGGGCTACGATAAGTATCCTAATGTGAAGAGAGCTGAAGAGATTGGGATGAAATACGTTGATCTTTACACATTGCTGAAAGAAAGCGACTTCATAACTTTACATGTTACTTTAACATCTGAGACGGAGAGATTGATTGGGAAAAAGGAAATCGAGGCTATGAAAAAAGGTGTTGTTTTGATTAACACTTCGCAAGGCAAAGTAGTCGACGAGAAGGCTCTAGTTGATGCATTAAAATCAGGCAAAATGTCTTTTGCTGGTCTAGATGTTTTTGGAGAAGAACCGCCAGCTAAGGATAACTCCCTATTCAAACTTGACAATACGATACTTTCGCCTCACGTTGGATTCCATACCACTGAGGCAGCGAAGAGATGCACGGATATTTGCATCGAAAACGTTGTAAAATTCTTGGAGGGACACCTGCAAAACGCTTGTTAAAGTGGAAGCTAATGCTAGATGAGGGATAAATTAAGATGTACCTAACTAGGGAAGAAGAACGAATACTTGATGGCGAGCTTGGAGAAGGAACCCAAAAAGCACTCGAATTGCTCGTCGCGATTGGAGATGCATATGATGCTGAAAAAATGATCCCCATAAGCCGTGCGCATGCTGCTTCAAGCGGTCAAGAAGGAGACCTGTACTTTGTCGAACTTCTGGCCAGTGGAGGAGCTCGTTGTAGAGTGCCAACCAGCACGAATCCAGTATATGATATCAAGTATTTTGATAGTCTGTTTGAGGTTCCAAAGGATGAAGGTGAAGTGGCTCGAAGAGTGATGGAAGCCTATAAGCGCATAGGCGCTATATTGAGCTGGAGTTGCATACCCTACATGGCGGAGAACATCCCGTTGTATGGTGAGACTGTTGCCTTCTCAGAATCGAGCGCCACACCTTATGTAAATTCCGTTATCGGTGCAAAAACAAACCGCGAAGCAGCTCAAAGTGCACTGGCCGCGGGAATTATCGGCAAGACCCCAAAATATGGGCTACATATCAAGGAGAACCGGAGAGGCACGCACCTCGTCAAAGTGGAAACACCCTTGAAGGACGAATTTGACTACACACTTCTAGGGTATTACGTTGGAAAACGAATAGGTTATGGAATACCTGTATTTTCTGGCATAACAAGGCAACCGAGCACAGAGGAATTTATCAACTTCTGCGCGATGTCAAATGTTTCTGGTGCCATATCCATGTTCTACATACCTGGATTGACGGTTGAGGCTTCGACTGTTGAAGAAGCTTTTCAAGTCGATACTCCAAAGGACAAGATCTCTGTAACAGATCGCGACCTTAAACAGGCATGTGAAGAGCTCCAAACGGCAAGTGGAAAAATAGATTTTGTCATGCTTGGGTGCCCACATTATACACTCAAACAGGTTGAAGAAGTGGCAAGACTCTTGAACGGAAAAAAGATACACAAGGATGTGGCGTTTTGGCTTTGCACTTCAGCAACAACTAGGCTCTTGGCGGAGAGAAATGGCTACGTGGATATCATAGAGAAATCTGGTGGACACGTCGTAGTGGACACATGCATAGATGAACCGTGCTGGATTGCCTATAAGAATCAAGTAGGTATGACGGACTCACCGAAATGTGCCTACTATCGGAGATTTAAAGAAGCCATTGTGGGAAGACGGCAGGATTGCGTTGAAGCTGCAGTCAAGGGAAAATGGAGATGACATATTTGGAAATCGCACTAAAGTGTCACAAAATTATAGGTGGCTACGGAGAAGGTGAAGCTCTGGTTTCTCATGAACCCATATGCTTCTACCTCACCGATCCCAAGACAGGCATAGTTAGAGAGAAAAGCCACGAATTGGCAGGAAAGAATCTTGCAAATAAAGTGCTCATATTTCCTTCAGGGAAAGCCAGCTCAGTGGTTCAAATAGATGGTCTCTTCAAACTGGCATTACATAACGTTGCCCCAAAAGCAATGATAGTCAAAGATGTGGAAACGGTGCTCGTAGTCAGCGCATTCATGGTAAAGGTTCCGCTTGTAGACCGATTGGAAAAGGACCCGTTTGAAGTTATTCATACTGGCGACTTTGTTAAAGTAGATGCAGAAAAAGGCATAGTCACAGTAACTAAACAGAAAGCTTAACGCATTCGAGATGTTCTATGCTCTATTCTCCAGACACTTTTTGATCCTGTCCATTCCCTCTTTAACTTGCTCATGTGAAATGGAGTAGGATATTCTCAAGTGCCCTTCACCTGTTTTTCCAAAACCGGAACCTGGCGCAGTCACTACTCCAGCTTCCTTAAGCAAAAATGCCGCGAATATTTCATCCGATTTTTCGAAACTTGAAAAATCTGGAAAGACATAGAATGCGCCTTTCGGTATGGTGTAGAACAAAGACGCAATCCTGTCAAGTTCATGAAGCACAACTTCTCTTCTTCTGTTGTACTCTGTTACCATTTCTTTAACACAACCTTGAGGCCCAGTTAATGCGGCAAAAGCTGCTTTTTGAGAAATCGCGTTTGGACACAGAGTTGCGTAATAGTGTAGTTTGCGTAAGGTAGTTGAGAGCTTCTTTTCAGCCGCTACATACCCAATCCGCCAGCCGGTCATCGCATACGCCTTTGAAAAACCATTCACCGTAACCGTCCTATCCTCCATGCCAGGCAAAGAGCCAATACTAACGTGCCTCACGCCATCATAGACGATCTTCTCATAAATCTCATCAGCAAAAACAATCAAATCATGTCTCTTGGCCACCTCAGCTATAACCTCAAGATCCTCCTTCGAAAACACGTGTCCCGTCGGGTTAGACGGGTTACACAGCCAAATCATCCGCGTTCTCTCTGTAATCTTGCTTTCCAAAGCTCCCGTTTCCACGCCGTAATCTTTCTTTTCATCTAGTGGAACTGAGACGGATTTCGCTTCAGCCAACAAAGTGTCTTCGTAACACGCAGGATAGTACGGGTCAAGAATCAGAGCCTGGTCACCTCTGTTCAGAAAACCCAGCGCCGCAATCAGCATGGCCTCCTGAGAACCAGAAGTCACCGTTACCTCCGTCTGCGGATCAAAATCGATACCGTTATCCTTCTCAAGCTTCTCAGCTATGGACTCCCGAAGTTCCATCGTTCCATCCATAGCCGTGTAATGCGTACAGCCTCCTCTGATTGCCTCAATCGCCGCGTTCAGAATATGCTCGGGCGTCGTGAAGTCAGGTTCACCCTGTTCCAGGTGGATCACGTTTTTCATTCCTGCTGAAAGCTCAATCATCCTTCGAATCGACGAAGGCTGAATCAAACTGGTCCTGTCAGAACCCTCAAACACGCTCCTCACCATCTGAGTTCACTCTCACTTGCCATTAGGCTTAGTAATATTTTACTTTGTTGTTCATTCGTCAATATTTTCACCTCTTAATAGGTTAGGGAGTTCGATTTCTGCCCATAGTTGGGCATATCGAATCTCAGCTTTCGTTCTTGGGGTTTTGAGCTTGCGAATGTAGATTGACGATACATCCGCACATACTTCGTTTCTACATTGTTTAGACATGTTTTTTTCACCGTTAACGTGATTCGTGGGATTTGTTCATTCAGAGGGTTCTTAGATGTGGACTCTCTCCTTGTTTCAACAAAATTGTTTAGGGTTCGGCATTTGGCTGCTTCGATATATCCGACCAATGTTTCAAGAAATAGACGTTTAGGTGCGTAGCTAACTTTTTTGTTTCTTGACATTTTAAATCACCTTTGATTTGTTCATTCGTCGGGACTTGAGTGCGGCTCTCTCATGCGGCTTGAGAGACGCACCGTGCGCGGTCGTGCAAGCCAAAAAACCAATGGAATGATGCTTATTGCGAATGGAATTGGCTTGAGATATTATGCTTTTGTTTTTTCATCAGAAAAAATGGCTTCCATACAAAGCCACCCAAAGGG
>JBGPAV010000104.1:0-4114 GCA_041480925.1 Bathyarchaeia archaeon
CGTGAAAGCTTCAGTCAAGATCTACAGTGTTTTCTCAGGTTCTGGAATGTTTGAAGACTTGAGCTCCTCAATGTTTGATTATTTCATTGAAGGATTTAACAGACAGTTCCAGCCGAACATAGTCTATTCTGAGAGATCTTCGATAATTAAAGGAGAAATCAAAAATGTTGACCCGCGCATGCTTTCAACTCTAATGCTGTCGCAGGCAATCGCTATGCCTATCACAATCATGATTCTTCTCACGTATTCTATGCAGATAGCTGCAACCTCAGTTGCCATGGAGAAGGAGGAAAAGACTCTGGAGACGCTGTTGACTTTGCCAATTGATCGCTTTGCGGTTCTCATGGGAAAACTAGCCGGTTCAATCTTTGTGGCAGGTATCGGTGCAGTTACCTACATGATTGGCTTCAACTTCTATATGGGATCATTTACGTCTAGTTTTTCAGCAGGCGCGAACGTGGACTTGGTCTCATTGGGCTTAGTTCCATCGCTCTTTGGTTATCTGCTTCTTGGAATTTCTCTTTTTGTGACTCTGCTCTCAGCTTTGGCTCTTGCAGTGATCTTGTCAGCTTTTGCAGAAGACGTACGTGGGGCTCAGTCTCTTGTGGGATATATCTATCCGTTCCTGTTCATTCCATCTTTCGTCTTGATGTATGTGAACATTGAATCTCTGCCCTTCGCACTCAAAATGGCTCTCTACGCTGTTCCTTTCAGCCACCCCATCATAGCCTCAAGAGCCGTAGTCATGGGCGACTACTGGACCGTTGCTTTCGGAATCATTTACGTTACTTTCTTCACGTTAGCCATAATGTATGCCGCGTCACGACTGTTTGCAACTGAAAAGATTCTTACGCTTAAACTAAAGTTCAGAGGTCTGAGAAAAAACAAGAAAGAACCTGTTGAGTAACTTGAACGCACCCTCCTCATAATTTGCTCCAGTTCATCAGTTATCCACATTTGAAGAGAGAAAAGCCTTTTAGGACAAAAGAAGAGCTAACGCTCAGAGAGGTTCCAACATGGTTTCACTAAGAGCTTTGGCACCGTCGCTTACGCGAATCACCATCGCTGGAGCCGTCGGCGCTGCCCTTCACATCGGTCAAGGCGACCCTGACTTGGTGGATGCAAAAGCAGTGGAGTTTTCTAGAGCTACTCTCGCTCAGACAGACATTGAAGGCGAAGTCATAGCCTGTGAAGGACCAAAGGATAATGCGCCTGCGTTTATGCGAAGAGAAAAAGTTGGCACAGGAAAAGGTCTAAAAGTCGAGTTTGTGGTTGATCCTGTCGATGGCACAACTGCAGCTTCTAAAGGCATAAAAGATGCAATATCTGCTTTGGCTTGTGCCCCAGCTGGTTGTTTTCAAGTGCTTCCAGATGACGGATATTATTTTAAGATTGCGACGAATGGCCAATCTGTAGGCAAGATTTCGCTAGATATGTCTGTTGAAGAAATTGTGCACACCGTGGCTCATGAGAAGGGGTTGCCTTTGGGCAGCTTCACAGTTATCATGTTGGAGCGAGATAGGCATTCAGAAATTCTGCAGATGCTCAGAAAGATGGGTGTGAGGATAATTCTTATTCCTGATGGAGACATTGCGGCTGCTGTTGCCACGTGCATTCCGGGTTCAGGTGTTGATCTTCTTATTGGAGCTGGCGCTGGGCCAGAAGCAACTATTGCGGCAACTGCCGTGAAATGCTTGGGCGGTGCTATGCTTGTTAAAGTGTGGAAGGACAAGAAAGATGATCCAAAGAGGCTAGATAGGCTCAAAATTGAAGGAGTAGATGTGGACAGAACTTACACTGAGGACCAGCTGGCCAAGGGAAGAGAACTTGTTTTTGCTGCTTCAGGCGTTACGAAAGGTGAGTTGCTGGACGGGGTGCGTTTCATTCCAAATGGGGCGATCGTGAACTCGGTCTGCACGAGATTGCCGAGCGGCACTGTGGAAAAATCGGAGACTACGCTAAATTTCAAAATGCATCCTGTTTTCAAGCAGTTTTTGATTTAAAACCCGTTTCAACAAGTTTGAAAATAGCCGCTAGTATGGCTAGTGAAAACAGTGTTGCTAAAATGAAGTGTGGAAGCACTAGCCATATAGGAACAGAGAGAGGAATCCGGGGAACTAGCGGGAGCAGCACGGTGAATGCTGGTATCGTGAGGATTAGGTTTAGCGTCTTAGGTTTGAAGAAGATTATCCAATCCTTGGTTTTCCACATCACGATGATGGCAAGAATGAACATTGAGGATTCTATGAGCGAATTTAGCGGGCCTGTCATATCTATAGTAGCTCCATAGCTCATTGTCGTAACTGGCCAAAATAGTTGAGGTCCATTTCCGCCGATGAAATCTCCAATGAGTGAGTGTTGAATCAGAGCTATGAAGTAAGGTACTGCTTTCTTGCGATGAATCGCGAAAACCGGAGCAAAGACCAAAATTGCCGTGAAAACAGAGTGTGTCAGTCCTCGATGTTCAATGAATGGTCTGAGAAGGAGATCGATGTCTGGGAGAATCGACATTGTGAGAAGCAACGGGATATTGATATTTGTTTTCAATAATCTAGCTGAGGTTCTGCCTGAAATGTATCCAAAAGCCAAGTGTCCAACAGCGTACGAGAATTTTTCCCCCTGTTTCAGCGAGAAGGAAACGGCGACCCTAATAAGGTTTGTACAAGAATTATTTGTCAAGCTGTGGCAATATGTGAAGATGATTCCGTCTTTTTCTGTTGTCTCTTAGCTGTCACCGCGTCCAGACACTTGGCTTTCTATCCACGTGTAAGTCTGGTTCAAGCCTTCTTCCAAGCTGACCTTAGGTTGCCAGTCTAATACTTTTTTCATTAAGTCTAGATCGGCGTTTCTTCCTCTCACGCCTTGTGGAGCCTTCAAATCATAGGTCTTCGTTATCCTTTTGCCTGATATCTCTATAATCATGTCTGCGAGTTCATTAATCGTCACCAGCCTATCTGAGCCGATGTTGAGTGGCTCCGTGAAGTCACTCTCCATAAGTCTGAAAGTTCCTTCCAGACAGTCGTCGACGTAACAGTAGGATCTTGTCTGTTTTCCATCTCCCCAGATTGTTATTGTGCCCTGTTTTTTTGCTTCTGCCACTTTTCTGCACAGAGCTGCCGGAGATTTTTCTCTTCCGCCCTTGTAGGTTCCGTGTGGACCATAAATATTGTGATATCTTGCAATTCTGGTGTCAAAACCGAAGTCTCTTCTGTAGGCTTCGCACAGTTTTTCAGTTACGAGTTTCTCCCAGCCATAGAAATTGTCTGGGTCTGCAGGATATGCGTCTGACTCTTTTAGTCCTTGGATGTCTGGGTTTTCTTGCTTGTAGGTTGGGTACACGCATGCAGATGAGCTGTAAAAATATCTCTTCACTTTGTTCTGTCTTGCCGCTTCAAGCATGTACGCGTTAATCAGAATATTGTCATGCATTATCTCAGCGCCAACTTCGGTGATGAAGCCGATTCCTCCCATGTTTGCAGCCAAGTTGTAAACCTTGTCCATGTTGCGTGTTGCCTTGACACAGTTATTCCACACTCGCAAATCTGTTTGCATGAATTGATGTGCGTATGAAGGCATAAACTCTGGTAGCTTCAGGTCTGCACCTCTAACCCAATAGCCTTTGTCTCTCAAGAACTTGACAAGATGGCTACCGATGAAGCCACCAGCGCCAGTGATCAGAACTCTTTCTTTCTTCAAGCTAGTTCCCCATGAGTATGACTTACTGTGAATGTTGCCTATCTTTCTTAAATCTTATGCTAAACATATCTTATGGTTAAACATTGCACTTTTAGGTTTCATAAGGCAAACAGCTTGAATAGCAAGGACGAATAAATAAGTCTAATGTTGTCTTTATGAGTTGAGAGAGAACGCTATGACCAAAACAGTTACGCTTCCTTGCGGATGTAAATATCAAGACGACGGCTTCATGCTGATCCGTGTTTACGAATGCCCCTACCATAAGCAAAGACGAACCAAAAAGCGACCATTTCGCCCAAAAGCAGAATGCGTAAGACCCTAGTATCTTGTTGAAGTTTTGTTCATTCTTCTTTTGATGTCAAACATGTGCTTGGCAGCGTGAAATAGGGCAATTTAGTTCTTGGTAAGCAGTCAAACA
>JBGPAV010000105.1:0-4105 GCA_041480925.1 Bathyarchaeia archaeon
AACGTGTTGCCGCCGACCTCAAGAACTACAGAAGAATGATCAAGCTCAAACGCTACGACTGATGAACTTCAAAGTATAATGCTTAAATAGGCTTTACTCCGTGTCTTTTTCGGGACGTCGCATGGTAGTTAATGAGATTAAAAACATTCATTTCTTTAACACGCTAACACGAAAGAAGGAATGCTTTACACCCTTAGAAAAGGGCAGGGTCAAACTGTACACATGCGGACCTACAGTCTACGATTATGCGCACATAGGGAATTTTCGAGCCTTCATCTTCGAAGACCTGCTCAGAAGATGGCTTGAATACCGCGGCTTTAAAGTGACTCAGATAATGAATTTAACGGACGTGGATGACCGCACCATCGCAGCGTCAAAAAACCAAAGCATTCCTCTTGGCGAACACACTGCTCAGTACATCAAAGCCTTCTTTGAAGATCTAGACGCGCTGAACATACAAAGAGCAGCCAGTTATCCCCGAGCAACAGAGCATGTTCCAGAAATGATTATGCTCATCAAGATGCTAATAGAGAAAGGCTATGCATACAGAGGCGAGGACGGCTCAATCTACTACAATATATCCAAATTCAAAGAATATGGACAGCTTTCCAAGTTTAAAGTTGAAGAACTCAAAACAGGCGCCCGCGTCAAAGTGGATGAATACGAGAAAGCTGAAGCCAGAGACTTCGCGTTGTGGAAAGCCTGGGATGAGGCTGACGGCGATGTCTTCTGGGAAACAGAAGTAGGCAAGGGAAGACCTGGCTGGCACATTGAATGCTCCGCCATGTCCATGAAGTATCTAGGCGAAACACTCGACATTCACACGGGCGGCGTGGACAACATGTTCCCCCACCACGAGAACGAAATCGCGCAAAGCGAGGCTGCCACGGGTAAGAAGTTCGTGAACTACTGGATGCACTGCGAACACTTGCTCGTGGAGGGCAAAAGGATGGGCAAGCGTTTCGGCAACTACTATACTGTGCGAGACCTCGTCCAAAAGATGGGACATGACCGCAAGGCTGTTCGCTACTTGCTACTGTCGACGCATTATAGACAGCAATTTAATTTCACGTTTGAAGGCTTACAAGCGGCCAAAAGCGCTGTTGAAAGAATTGTCAACTTCATGCGAAGACTAATGGACGCAGATGGAAAAGGCAGCAACGGCGAGGCTAAGCGCCTCATGGAGCATGTGCAAAAAGACTTCTGCGCGGCCATGGATGACGATTTGAACATCGGCATTGCATTAGCTGCCCTGTTTGATTTCGTCCGTGACGTTAACATTCTTGTTGATGGTAGTTTGTTGAGCAAGGAAGAGGCAAAAGAGATTTTTGATCTTATGGTTGGGTATGATAAGGTTCTTGGAGTGATCGGTGAGATCAAACTTGAAGAGAAGCTGCCAAGAGAAGCTGAGGAGCTAATTCGCAAAAGAGAGGAAGCACGAAAAGCCAAGGACTGGAAGGCTGCCGACCAGATCAGAGAACAATTGAAAGCCATG
This sequence comes from Bathyarchaeia archaeon, assembly GCA_041480925.1. Taxonomy (GTDB): domain Archaea; phylum Thermoproteota; class Bathyarchaeia; order Bathyarchaeales; family Bathycorpusculaceae; genus JBGPAV01. The sequence goes on from JBGPAV010000105.1 coordinate 1,496, forward strand.
GGCATAGTAATTGAGGACACCGCCCAAGGTTTGAAGTGGCGCTTCGAGAAACGCTAAGCCGCTGGGCTATTGCCATGAAAATTCCATTCTTCCGACATGTATTTTTCCTCGCATAATTTCTCGGCAAGATATTGCTCTTGTTCGGTTAGCTTTCCTTCTTCTAAATTGACTTTGAAGGCTGTTCTAAAACCTCTTATCAGCGCGTTTTCAACATCTTCTGCAGAAGGTTCTTTCCCAAGCTCTTCTTTTAACGACGTTATCTTGTCTTTCGCGATGTTTGCAACTTGCATACAAGTTCCTGCCCAAGGCACACGTAACAAAGTGAACATTCTTTCCAGATCAACATTCAACAGAAGAGTTCCATGCTGCAAAACAACTCCGCCCTTGTGGGCTTGAGCACTTCCAGAAATCTTCTTTCCCTTTACCGTGAGATTCGGGCATGCTTTCTTGTTGCCTTCATTAAAATCTGCAGTTACGCCTAGAACTCTGAGAGCTTCAACCAATCCAGAATAGACTTTTGAATAAACAGCGGTGATATCGTCTGCGTTTAAGTCTTGCTTGCCAGCGACGACACTGTAAGTGATCTCGTCTCCAGCGTCGTGATAAACTGTGCCTCCGCCCGTCACGCGTCTGATCACATCCACCTTTAGTTTCCTGCAATTATCAAGTTGAATTTCGTTGTGGATTTTTTGGAATTTGCCTATCGAGACGGCAGAGGGGTTCCAGCGGTAGAATCTTATCGTATTGGAGGTAGCATCTGCTATCCTGGTGGTTAGTATGGCTTCGTCTATTGCCATGTTCATGAAAGCGTTATGCGTTTCAAGTCTGAGAAGACGCCACTCAGTCATGATTATCAATCTTCTGTCTTGCTTCATTTCAATCTGCATTTGCCTGATTTGTGCTTTTTGCTGGATTATTCTGTAAGATATGTCTTTCCTATCTGTCTTAGCTGAAGACAAATAGTATGTTATCTTTATTCAAGAAGCGATAAAAATGCAGGCACGCAATCGCGCAATAATGCTAATAAGAAAACACTCAGAAGATAGTGTGTTCTATCCTAGAGGTTGCGATCTTTGCAAAACAGAATAGTTTTGCTCGTGGACTTGGATTATTTCTTTGCTCAATGTGAAGAGCTACGCGGCCCGTCGATAAAAGACAAGCCTGTTGTCGTCTGCGTGTATTCTGGCCGGAGCCAAGACAGCGGAGCAGTGAGCACCGCAAACTACATAGCAAGAAAATACGGCGTCAAATCAGGAATGCCGATATTTCAGGCCAAAAAGAAACTTGAAAACGTCGAGGCCGTTTTTCTGCCAGTTGACCACGTTTTCTATGATCAGATCTCTGATAAGGTCATGAACATCCTCAGGAGTCATTCAGATCATTTTGAACAGGTTGGCGTGGATGAAGCCTACCTTGATGTTACACAGAAAGCCTCAGGAGATTTCGTAAAAGCAAGCGAACTTGCCCAAAGAGTGAAAGATGACCTAAAGGCTCAGCTTAATCTCAGCTGCTCAATAGGGATAGGCTCCAATAAGCTTGTGGCCAAAATAGCCGCAGACACCCAAAAACCAGACGGATTAACCGTGATACCACCTGAGCAAGTAATAGCTTTCCTTTCGCCTCTGCCTGTTGGTCGTCTCATCGGCGTCGGAACAAAAACCAAAGAACGAATGCAGACCATAGGTATAAACATAATTAGCGACCTAGCAGCCTACGACGCTCAAAAACTGATGGCGATCTTTGGCAAGACCTTAGGCGCATACTTTCACAATGCAGCGCTAGGCATTGACAATGAGCCGGTTCAAGGGAAAGGCGAAGCCGAATCTATCAGCAAAATAGTTACACTCAAACAAGATACGCGTGACCTCAACCGCATCCTCGAAAAAACCGACCGGCTATGCAGCGAGATATATAACACGGCACAACAGCAGAACACAGCGTACAAGACAGCCGGAATAATCCTGATTACAACTGACTTAGCCGTGTATAGCCGATCAAAAACTTTGGAAAACTCGACGCGAGACATAATTATCTTGAAAAAAGTCGTCAAAGAACTTTTCGAAAAACTGCTCAACGAAACTCCAGTTGAAGCACGAAGAGTAGGCGTCAAGATTTCGAACTTCTGCAGAGAAGAAACCAGTCAAAAACAGCTTACCAGTTTCATAAAACCCGAGTAGCCAACAGCAAAATCACGCCAATTGCAGATTTTTGCTCACTTTTTGAGAAAGAATAAAACCTCCAAAAACGCATTAGTACACGATCAGAATGGTGTCCAAAAACCGTGAACTTCCACCTGGACAAACTCCCATCAAAAGTATCCTTAGATGGGGGATTGATCACTCCGGAATAACGCGTTCCAACCCGAAGGTTGATCTGAATACTTACACGCTGACAGTGGATGGAACGGTTGATAATCCGCAAAAGCTGAGCTGGAGCGACGTGCTTAAGCTGCCCGCCGTCGAATCCGTGAGCGACTTCCACTGTGTGGAAGGCTGGAGTGTACTTGACTGCAAATGGGAAGGGATACGCTTCAAGGAAATAGTAAATTTGGTAAAGCCGAAGAAGTCGGCAAGATCAACCACTTTTGAGTGCGCCGACGGATATACAACA
>JBGPAV010000106.1:0-3884 GCA_041480925.1 Bathyarchaeia archaeon
ACAAGCAGCAAAATGAAACACTAATGGAAGAAGCTTCACGCAAAGAGAGCGAGGTAATAGATTTTCTCGACATCAAAAAATGGAGTGTCCCAGATGGACACGTGGAAGTCGAGTATTACCCGCTTAAACCTCCTTTCTCTTACGCGACCATAGTCCAGAATGAGGAAACTTTGGAATATCTCTACATACTGGACGAGCTTCCATTGAACAGAAGTGAACGGGACGGCTACTTCAAACTCAGAAACATCCTTGAGTTCGAGTTGCAGGCTCCTGAAGCAGAGGAGACACTCGCTGAGTCTTTCAGGAGACAATTGCCCGAAGTACTTGCAAAACACAAGAAAATCTTCAGCGGAATCCCAGAAGTCGGAATGCGAAAAATTCTCCACACCCTTGAGAAGGACATAGTCGGCTACGGAAAAATCGATCCGCTAATGTATGATGAGAACGTTGAAGACATCGGATGCGGCGGCGTCGGAAAACCTCTCTTCCTCTGGCACAGAAAATACGAGAACATAAAAACAAACGTAATCTTCAGAGATGAGCAAGACCTTGACGATTTCATAATGCGCGTTGTACACAAAGCAGGCAAACACGTAAGCATAGCTTTTCCAATAGTGGACGTTACCCTGCCTGAGAAGCATCGTCTAGCCGTCTCATTTGGAAAGGAAATAACACCTTCAGGAACGTCCTATACGATAAGGAAATTCCGCAAAGACCCTTTCACAATCGTGGATTTGATTGAAAACGAAACCATCGACGAAAGCATCGCCGCTTACCTATGGCTTCTGATGGAAAACAAAATGTCAGTCATGATCATTGGAGCAACAGGCGCAGGAAAAACTACAGCATTGAACGCTGTTGCATGCCTCGTCAGACCCAATTTCAAGATAATCTCGGCGGAAGAAGTTGCAGAGATTAACCTGCCTCATGAAAACTGGACCTCGACAATCGCTCGTTCAGGTTTTGGAACGGAAGGCGAAGGTGAAATCACACTTTACGATCTGATCAAATCTGCCGTCAGACATCGTCCTGACCTCATCTTGGTAGGCGAGGTTCGTGGTGAAGAAGCGTATGTGCTGTTTCAGGCATTAGCAACAGGCCACGGAGGTCTGTGCACTTTGCACGCTGAGGATGTTGGTATGGCCATCAAGAGGCTCACACAGCCTCCGATGAACATTCCCTCTTCAATCATTCCGCTAATGAATTGTGTCATAAACGTGAAGCATGTTCGCACTCCTGTCTTCTTGGAGTCTGGAAAACGGCTGTCCAGCAGGAAATTTACAAACATAGCTGAAGTTAGAGACGCAAGCACGCTTCAAGAAGTTTTCACTTGGAACGCTTCAACAGACATTTTCCAGGAAAACCTTGCAGGGAGCTACCTGCTAAAGAAGATGGCAACGAGTCTTGACATTCCTATTGAGAAGCTCGTAGATGAACTTGAGTATCGTAAGCGAGTCCTACTATACATGGCTGAACGCAGCATCCGAGACTACAGAAGTGTCAACAGCGTTCTGAGCAAGTATTACAACAACCCTCAGCGTTTCCAGAAAGAGTTTTTGGAAAAACCAAAGTGGTGATAATAGTGCAGACAAAACTCAAGGGACCCAAAATATTCGGGAGCCTAATCAAACGTTTTGTAGACCAAGATTCAAGCGAGCTTGGCCGCGAATTGCCTTTCGCTACACTACTGTTCACTTTGCTAGCTGCAAGCGGCGTAACCATCTATGAAAGCTGGAGAAAACTCTGCAACATAGACTTGTTGCCCAAATTCCAAAAAGAAGCACGCGAAATAGTGAGACAGGTAGAGATTTTGGGCTACGACCCGCTCACAGTCATGTTCAAGCATGCTGAAAAGACCAAATCAAAAACCTACCGTGAATTTCTCCTCGGCTACGTTTCCTCAGTGAGAAGCGGCGGCAACGTAGTCAACTACCTCAAAAGCAAGCTACGTTCAATATTTGACAACGAAAGTGCTGCATCAGTCCGCTCGATCGAGAAACTTGGAACTCTCGTTGAGGCTTATGCGGTCATGCTAATTGTGACGCTCTGTTCATACATACTCTTCATCATATTCTCGGTAACATCCGTCTTTGAACCGATGCAGCTCAGCGGAACGCCCAGTCTCTCTCCAGACATCGTCTGCATACTTATATTCTTCGTCACACCGATGATCTCGATATTCTTCATGATAATCGCGCACATGGAGAGAAAAAGCTACTTAATAGGCGTCAACCAACCATACAAAGCTGCGATACTGCCTACGATCATAGTAGCAGCCTTAACCGCTGCCATGATTCTTCTGCCTCCTCTCCAGTTCTTGATTGCGCCACAGACATTCCCAATGGTCGTGACAGCATGCCTCATTGCAATATCAATACCACCATCAATAGTGTACATGCGAATATCGAAAATCAACAATGATGCTGAAAACGCCCTACCCAGTTTCCTCCGAGACGTAACTGAAGCTAGAAAAATCGGTCTTTCACCCGAGAAGAGTATAGTGCACGCTGCAAAACGAACAGGTTACGGAAGCTTCTGTCAAACACTCAAGCTAGTAAGAAGTCAGATGGAGTGGGGAGTCTCTCTAAGAAAAATATTCTTGAACGTTAGGCAAAAAGTTCAAACGTGGCCTGTGCTCGTCAACTTCTTCATTCTAGTTGAGACAATCAAGATAGGCGGCGGCTCAGCCATTGCACTGGAAACCTTAACCGAGTACAGCGAAAAACAGAAAGATGTTGACTCCAACAAGAAATCACTTTTGAGACCCTACGTTATCTTAGCTTTCATCTGGAGCGTTCTCATAGCTTTGACAACGACGATGGTGGCAACGACCGTTTTCGCCGTGACACAGATGTCGTTTCCTGGCACAACAGCCGTGCCTTTACAGATCATGGAAAGCCAAATAAACCTCTTCTCGACGGGCATAATCTTTCAATGCTGGCTTTCCGGTTTCTTCGTAGGAAAAGTGAATGAAGGCACTTTTGCAGCTGGCTTCAAGTATTCAGCTATGCTGGTGCTGACTGCCTACATGTCTTTAGTGATTTCAGGACAACTCATCGGAGGATTATACGGAGTCGTTGCTACACCAAGCTGAAAGAGCGTGAACCTAGAATGCCTGCTGTATCTATCGACACTTTTTTTGCATGTGCTCTTATGATAATCGTCGTAGTTTCAGCTATGGCTGGAACTTCAAAGCTTCTTTCACCATATCTAAACAATCCTGCGGATGAAGCAGCAGGTAGAAGATACAGAGAGATCGCACAGCACATTCTGATTAATAATGGAAAGCCTGAGAACTGGGGACAAATGGATGAGACAATACCTGAAGCTTTCGGCTTGGCAGATCCAAATACTTATAGCCTATATGATCTCGATGTTGACAAGGTCTCGCGGCTCAATAGTGAAAATGACTATTCGCTAAAGTACGCAGACATGTTCACATCTCTAGGGTTCTATGATGTGTCAATCAAAATTGAGATCGCCACGATTTTTGAAATCAGCATTAACCTAACAGCAACGTTTGAATCAGCAACTGAGACCACTTACCAATTCGAGATTCTCACGCAGAAAGACGGATCACCAGTTCAATCAAGCCTCAAAAGCTACGTCGTAGCTGAGAACTATCTGGATGCCACTGACTACACATACTCAAACGGTGAACACCATCAGAACACCACTCTTCCGAATAGTATCACTGGACCCGCATTGCTTGCAGTCATAGCAAGAAGCACATACAATCCACACGCGTTCTGTTTTGGCGGTTATTCCTTCGCTCATCAATCTTCAGAACCGAAATCTCTAGGTACTTACTGCAGATTAAGCCCATTAAATCATACGCTGAATGCCCGAGTAATGGATTCTAACGTTAGTCTCTCAACGGCTTA
>JBGPAV010000107.1:0-3873 GCA_041480925.1 Bathyarchaeia archaeon
CGTTTGCTGTTTTCTCCACTTTGTCCGTGAGCACACGTGTTTTCATGAACCACTGTTTGAGTTCAAGGATCTCCACTCGTGTCTCGCATCTGTCGCATGAGCCGATTTCTTGCTTAATCTTCTCAGTTTTCACTAGAAGTCCATTTGTTTCTAGGTCTTTTGCTATAGCTTTCCTGGCTTCACCTGTTGTCATTCCAACGTATTTTCCGCTTTTTTCGTTGAGTCTGCCGTTTTCGGTAAGTATTATTTTGGCTGGAAGCTTGTGTGTCAGAACGGTTTTTACGTCAGCTTTGTCTCCGTAAGTGCATATCATGACGACGCCTGTGCCGAAGGCTGGGTCGACAGTTTTGTCTGGAATTATGGGAACAGAATAGTTCATCAATGGAACCATGATTTTCTTGCCGATGTATTTGGAGAATCGGTCATCATCAGGGTTTATGGCAACTGCAACACAGGCGGGAATAAGTTCAGGGCGAGTTGTGGCGATCATGAGATGTTCTTTGCTTTCTTCCAGAGGGAACTTGATGTAGTGCAGCGTGCCTTCATGCTCTTCATAGTTCACTTCAGCATCTGCGATCGCGGTTTCACAGCGTGGACACCAGTTGACTGGATGCGTGCCTTGATACATGAAGCCTTTTTTGTGAAGTATTATGAAGCTTAGCTGGGTTCGTCTCCAGTAGTCAGGGTTCATCGTCCTGTACTCTGTCGTCCAGTCAATGCTACAACCTAATTCTACGATTCCTTTCTTCATGATTGCTATGTATTTCTCAACGAGCGCCTCACACAGTTTTCTGAATTTGTCAGGCGGCATCTCCCGCTTTTTGATCTTGTTCTCCTTTTCCACCTGAACCTCTATGCCTAGGCCGTGACAATCCCAGCCCTGCGGAAAATACACGTTGAAGCCGCTCATTCGTTTGTATCTGGCGAGAAAATCGAAATAGGACCAGTTCAACACGTTACCCATGTGGAAATCGCCAGAAGGATAAGGTGGCGGAGTGTCAATGCTGAACGCGGGCTTTTCCTTGTCACTCCAGTTAAAACGGTAAGTGCCAGTTTCTTCCCATTTGCTCTGCCATTTTTTCTCAATGGCCAGAATATCGAACTCTTTTGGCAAACTTTTCATTTTTCATCAACCGTGCCCATGCCATAGATTTCGGATTACGCCTAGGAAAAGTAAATATACAGATAGATAACAATTACCCTTTCAAGGTTTAGAGGGGAGCTAGGATTGAGACCTGGCTGAGAGGACGACTGTAATCGCTGTCGACCCATAGGAACCTGAACCAGATAATACTGGCGGAGGGAAACAATTGACTAAACGTAAGAAGAGTGTGTTTTCGACAAAAATAATCGCTGAAATCGTAGTTTTTGTAGCTCTCGCCACAGCGTTGAGTTACATTAAAATATGGACCTTTCCACAAGGAGGATCTATAACAGCAGGGTCTATGATCCCAATCATCTGGCTTGCTCTAAGAAGAGGCTGGAAAGTGGGATTATTTGCTGCAACAGCCTATGGTTTAGTTCAGTTGGCGCTTGAACCTTACATGATTAATCCAGCGCAGGTTCTTCTTGACTATCCTGTGGCCTTTGGTCTACTCGGACTTGCAGGATTCTTCAAAAACCATTCGTTCCTTGGTGTCAACATAGCTATTGCAGGTCGTTTCTTAGCACACTTTGCCTCTGGCATTATATTCTTTGCAATCTATGCTCCAGAAGGAATGCATCCAGCAGTTTATTCAGCAATCTACAACGGAAGCTATCTGCTGCCTGAACTTGTGATAAGCATCTACATGATATATCTGCTGCAAGAAAGCAAAGTGCTCAAACTCTTAATCTAGAAGAGCAGAGCATCAAGCAAAATGGCTATTCATAAAAGGAAAGGTTTGGATAATGGGGAAACTCGATAAAAACGATCTGGACACGCTTTTAAAATGCGTCAAGAAATATCCCGAAGTTGTCGTTCCTCCTATGGCAGGATTTGACTCTGGCGTTCACTCAATTGATGACAAGTATCTTGTCGTGTCAACAGATCCATGCATTGGCGTTCCTGAAGAATGGTTTGGATGGTTACTCATACACTATGCGGCTTCTGATGTAGCTCTGTTCGGTGCCAAGCCACAGTATTGCGCAATCAACCTGTTGGGTTCCTCATTGACAAAGCCGCAGACCTTCCATAGAATCATGCAACAAACATGCAAAGCCGCGGACGAGTTACAGATGAGCATAGTGACAGGACACACCGGAACATATGACGGATTGGCAACGCTAGTCGGAACATGTACAGCCTATGGCATAATCGACAAACACAAGCTGATAACTCCAGCATGTGCCAAACCAGGAGACATCATATTCTGCATAAAACCTCTAGGCTTAGAAACAGCCGTCAATTTCGCACTAACCCACAGGACACTTGCAGACAAGCTGCTTGGAGTAAATCAAACAGATGAACTCAGGCGTCAGATACAGATGCAAAGCTGTGTAAAAGAAGCCCTGCTACTTTCAGACGCCAACGCTGTCCATGCCATGCACGACACCACCGAAGGCGGATTGACCGCTGCCCTAAACGAGATGGCAGACGCCTCGAAACTCGGTTTCAGAATTGATTTTAACAAAATACCCATTCACGGCGCAGTCAGACTGCTGCAAAATTGTTTCCAACTTTCAGACAAACAAGTTCTTTCGATCTCCTCAACTGGCACAATTATCGCATCAGCCAAACCCGAAGCTCAGAACATAATCCAAAACATCATGTCAAGTGCAGGTGCAGCTGCCAAATCAATAGGAATCTTCACAAAAAACAAGACTCGCATTCTTGTAAAAGATGAAAAAGAAACAATTTTTCCAGAAGCCGCAGAAGACCCTTACCAGATGATCCTTTCTGGGAAAGTGTAGACATTCATACGTCTTCCTCGCGCAAAACCAACTAGCGTTATCCCAGCTTTCTCAGCGACGACAATTCCAGAGTCAAGCGCCGCCGCAATGGAAGCCACAATGGGGATGTCGACTTTTGCCGCCTTGAAGACTATGTCGCCGGACAATCTGCCACTCAAGACAAGAAAGCAACCTCTAAGATCCACTTTCATCAAAGCTGCCCTTCCAACCACTTTATCAACCGCGTTGTGTCTACCAACATCTTCAGCCAAGGCAACGACTGTTCCATCGTTTTTGCAGATTGTAGCGACATGTACTCCGCCAGTTTTTCTGAAAGTTTCTGCGTCAGAGTTTAGTCGGTTGACACAGTTCAAGAGAGTTTCAGCTTTTACTGAGATGTTTGACTGAACCTTCCGTAGCATTCCTGAGAATTGATATGGTTGTCTGCTTCCACATGCTGTAAAGATTATACGTGAAAAAGACTTGAGAGTTTTCAATCTCTTCTCTGCGTCAACTTTCTTTTTCAGCTTAACGCGGCAGATCGATTTTTCTCGCAAACTTATTTCTTCAATTTCGTCCACAGACTTTAGCAAGCCTTGTACAAGCAAGTGTCCTATGGCTAACTCTTTCAAATTCGAAGGAGAACACATTATGGTTGCATAATGAACCCTGTTAATTAGTATGTGCAAGGGTTTCTCCTCAGCCACGCAGTCCGCAATCTTCTCTGCTTTACCAGTTGAAACATCAATTCTCAGGAGTTTGATTTTCATGCTGCTCACTTCCTCAACTCAGATAACATGAACTCTATAATCGCGTCAGCAATGCAAATATTCGAAACAGACTGCAAACCTTTCCATCCAGGTTGACTGTTAACCTCGCAAACAACAGGCCCGTCAGGGCTTTCAAGAATGTCCACGCCCGCCGCCTTGCATCTCACGGATGCAGCAGACTTGACAGCCATGTCCTCCAGAGCCTTGTCAAGCTTGGCCGATTCTGGGCGAG
>JBGPAV010000108.1:0-3837 GCA_041480925.1 Bathyarchaeia archaeon
CTTACGGTAGTAGTCTAGGCACATACAACGAATCGACCCAAAAAGGGAATGAAGATAATCTGGAGATGTCATCCAGCCCACACGGAGAAACCCGTAGGTCGCTGGTTCAAATCCGGCCGACCCCACCAAAAGCCTCTTTTGCACAAATAAGCGAAACTAGCGACTTATATGCGAAAAAATCTCGAAAAGAGCATGTTTGCGGGTGCAATGCTTATTGTCGGTCATGACTCCACTTTCGAAATGCACTTAGTCACGTTGGATTTTAGGCTTGAACCCTTTTGGGTGCTAGTCCGCCCGCTACACCGCATTACTTCTGCGAAGTGGAATTGTAAGATTTGAACGTAAGTCTAAACCTATACGACCCCACCATCAAAACTCGTTGAAGATCAATTAGTTCTCTTGATTATGTTCAAAGAGTCTGTGCTTTATAGTGAACACAACTTGGGAAAACGCCTGTTTTGCCTTGACTCTTTCTATTGTGTTTGCATTTGACTTACTTCGGCAGAATGTTGTTGACATTTCAGGTTGTTAACAGAAAGCTTTATCACTTTTTGTAGACTGTTGCCAACATGAGGTTGTAATGACCTCTACAAAGGGACAGTGTTAGCATGATAAAGGATATGACACAATTCTACTCAAAGAATGCTCTCAACATGAAGCGTTCCGAGATCAGAGAGCTATTGAAAGTCACGAGGCGACCTGAAATCATTTCATTTGCTGGAGGCCTTCCAGGTCCAGAGACTTTTCCGGTCAAAGAGTTGGAAGATATCTCTAGTCAAGTGTTGCGCGAGAAGGGAGGTTTAGCTCTTCAGTACGGTCCAACTGAGGGAGAGTTGCCGTTCCGTGAGGAGATTGCTAAATGGCTCGGCCGTGAGAAAGCCGGAATAAAACCGGAGAACATTTTGGTCACTGCCGGGTCGCAGCAGGGCCTAGATATTATTGCGAAAGTGTTCCTAGACCCGAAGGACATTGTGATTCTTGAGTCGCCTTCATACATCGGTGGGCTTCAAGCCTTTGCAGCTTACCGAGCCAAAATGATCGGTGTTCCTCAAGATATGGACGGAATGAGGATAGATCTATTGGAGACAGTTTTGGAGAAACTGGCGAAAAAGAAGAAGAAGCCAAAGTTCATCTATGTTGTTCCTGATTTCCAGAATCCCTCTGGAATGACAATGTCTCTGGAGAGACGCAAGAAGCTTCTGAAACTGGCCTATGAATATGAGGTTCCGCTAATAGAGGACAGTCCTTATCGGGATCTTCGATATGCAGGTGAGCCCGTTCCACCTATATACGGCTTAGACACGGAGGATCAAGTAATGGTTCTGGGCACCTTTTCCAAGATACTTTGCCCTGGTCTGAGGCTGGCCTGGATAATGGCTCCAACCGCATGGATGGATCGCCTAGTCGTAGCTAAGCAAAGCATGGACTTGTGCTCTCCAACGTACACGCAACTGATGGTTTCTGAATACATAAAGCGTGGCTTTCTATCAAAACAGATCGAAATCATCCGCAAAGCGTACGGAAAGAAGCTCAAAGTAATGCTGGAGGCCTTGGAAAAATACATGCCTAAAGGTGTGGAATGGTCCAAACCTGAAGGTGGCCTGTTCCTGTGGGTTCAGTTGCCTAAGAAGATGAGCGCCAATGAACTGTTTCCAAAAGCCATAGAAAACAACGTGGCCTACGTTGTCGGCTCAGCATTCCACTGTGACGGCAAAGGACAGAACACGATGAGGCTAAACTTTTCATTCTCGACAGAACAGCAAATTGACGAAGGAATCAAACGACTAGCTAGAATGATCAAAGAAAACATGTAACTACTTCTCTACTTACGCCTCGATTTCTTCACTGCGGGGCTTGGTCACGATTGCTAAGCCTTAAGTACCATTGGTTTACCGCAGCAGACTAGTGTCCCTTTTCCCGCTGTCAGAACTTTGACTTTGTTACCACATATTTCGCAGATATAGACCTCATTAATTTTCGTCATTTCTTTTCCTTTCCACTTTTTTGATATGGTTGATTGAAATAATCGCCTATTGATAAAGATTAGCATTTCTTCAGAATATTATTCCCCTATTGTCCATTTTTGCAGTCTTTTACAATTGCTGTCTTCTGGCTCATGACAGTTTAGTAAGAAGAAGAAAATTGCCTAGTTTTTTCTTCTTCTTTTGTTGCGGCTGTGTAAAAGTTGCCTAGCGTCGCAGAAGACAAAGTGCTGCTGAAACCTTGCGTTTTAGAGATGCGTCTAAACAACGTGTTAATGAAGAATACTCGCGATAAGCAGTGTCAAAGTGGAGGAGTGACGCGTTGTCTTGAAGTGTTCAGAATACGTGCTTATGCTTTTTTGGTTCAGCGTTTTGTTCTTCTTTTGCAAGTTCTTCAAGTAGGGCTTTCTGTTTCTGTGTTAATTTCTCTGGAACAGATAAATCAACGCGCACTAATAAATCGCCCTTGCCGTATCCTCTGAGTCTGGGCATGCCTTTGCCTTTGAGTCTGATGGTTTCTCCAGGCTGGGTTCCTGGGCGAATTTTGACGGTTGCGCTTCCATCAAGTGTTGGTATAGAAACCTCTGTTCCTAGTGCTGCTTGTGGAAAGCCTATTGGCATTCTGTAAAGCAGGTTGTCTCCGTCTCTTTTGAAGTAGGGATGTGGTGTCATGTGAATCAGAACGTACAGATCTCCTGGGGTTCCTCGGCTTGCTGATGCTTCGCCTTGTCCTTCAAGTCTCAGCTGGTAACCGTCATCCATTCCCGGAGGCACTTTTACTGTGATTCTTCGGTTCTTTTTCACTAAACCGCTGCCTCTGCAGTTTCTGCATGGCGACTCTATTATCTGGCCTTTTCCACCGCATGTTGGGCATGGGGTAACGCGAACAAACATTCCGAAGCCGCTCCTGTTCACGTTTTGAATTTTCCCAGAGCCCTTGCACTTTTGGCAGCTTTTCGCCGATGTGCCCGGGGTCGCTCCTGTTCCATTGCATACATCGCATTTCTCGGTGCGTGGGACATAAATCTCTTTTTCAGCTCCTTTGGCTGCCTCTTCCAGCGAAATTTCAAGATCGTATCCCAGGTCTCTGCCACGGCTTATTCTTTCGCCGAAGTCGCGGTCGCCGAAAAAGAAGCTAAACAGGTCTCCAAAGCGAAAACCAGAACCAAGGTCGTGAAATATTGTTTCGAAATCGGCTCCTCTGAATATGTCCTCAGTAGTATAGCGCTGATCGAAGCCAGCATGGCCTAGCGTGTCATATTGTTGTCTTTTTCCATCGTCTGACAGAACTGCGTAGGCTTCAGATATTTCTTTGAACTTCTCTTCAGCATCTGGCGATTTGTTTCTGTCGGGGTGATATTGCAGCGCCAGTTTTCTGTAGGCGTCTTTCATCTCCTCTTTTGACGCGGTTTTAGAAACACCGAGGGCTTCATAGTAATCTCTTCTTGCAGCCATTTTCTTTGCTCGTCAGGTTTTTGAAAAGGTTGGAACTTGGGCTTATTTCACTTTGTAGTCTTCTGAATCGACCACTTTGTCACCGTTGGGCGGTGGAGCGTCCTGTGCTGGTTGTCCTTTTTGTTTAGCGTAATCAGAGGCTGCTTGCTGATAGACTGCAGTACCAACTTCTTGGAGTATCTTGGTTAATTCTTCTGATTTTGCCCTTATTTTCTCTAGCTCAGTGCCTGAGAGAGCGTCTTTTAGCGCAGTAACCGCGGTGTCTATCTTCGTTTTCTGGTCGTCAGTGAGTTTCTCCGCTAGATCTTTCTTGGTCTTTTCAGATGTGTATATGAGGCTGTCCGCGTTGTTTCTGAGTTCAGCATCTTCTCTTTTCTTCTTGTCCTGCTCAGTAAACTGC